>CADBMW010000194.1 GCA_902795855.1 uncultured Lachnospiraceae bacterium | reverse complement strand
GGAAGAGATAAGAAGCAGGTTTCAATATATCCTGTTGCTTAATTTGATGGGTAAGACAAGTGGAGCTTTGTGATTTTTCACAAAGCTCTTTGTTTTTTTAAGGTGAAAAGAATGGCAAATTTATTTGTAGACAGAGCGGTGATATTTGTAAAAGCAGGTAAGGGTGGCGATGGCCATGTTTCTTTTCGTCGAGAATTATACGTTCCCAATGGCGGACCGGATGGTGGCGACGGAGGAAAGGGTGGAGATGTTATCTTTACCATAGATAAGGGCCTTAATACCCTGATCGATTTTAAGAATATCAGAAAATATAAAGCTGGAGACGGTGAAGAAGGTGGTAAGAAAAGATGTCACGGAAAAAATGGAAATGACATCGTGATCAAAGTTCCACCTGGCACGGTAATAAGAGATTTCGAAACCGGTAAGGTTATAATAGATATGGCTGACAGAGAGGAACCTTTTACTCTGTTTCAGGGAGGAAAAGGTGGCAAAGGTAATCAGCATTATGTAACAAGCACAATGCAGGCCCCTCGTTATGCTCAGCCCGGAGAACCGGCTATAGAAAAGAAGCTTATCCTTGAACTTAAAATGATAGCAGACGTAGGTCTTGTAGGATTTCCAAGTGTCGGAAAATCTACACTTCTTTCAAAGGTTTCCAATGCCAGACCGAAAATTGCGGATTATCATTTTACAACTCTTTCACCAAATCTTGGTGTGGTTGGACTTACAGGGGGAAGAGCTTTTGTTATGGCTGATATTCCTGGAATTATCGAAGGTGCTGCTGAAGGTGTAGGTCTTGGGTTTGATTTCTTAAGACATATAGAAAGAACAAGAGTGCTTCTTCATGTTATTGATGCTGCTTCTGTTGAAGGAAGAGACCCAATAGAGGATATAAAGACCATAGAAGCAGAGCTTGGAAGCTATAGTAAGAAGCTTATAGAGCGTCCTACCATAATTGTGGCAAATAAGCTGGATGTTTTGCAGCCTGAGGATAGAGAAGCTATATTATCTAAGCTTAAAAAGGAATTTCCTGATAAAAGGATAATGGCCATTTCTGCAGCAACAGGAGAGGGAGTAAAGGAACTTTTAGAAGCGGCTTACGAGATGATCCAGACAGCACCGGATGATGTTATGGAATTTGAACCTGAAATAATACTTGAGGAATATGCTTCCAGAATTGAAGAGCTTCCATTTACGGTTACAAAGTCTCCTGATGATGAGAATGTATATCTTGTTGAAGGACCTAAGATTGAAAGAATGCTTGGTTATACAAATCTTGAAGATGAAAAAGGCTTCAGGTTTTTCCAGGACTTCTTAAAGAAAAATGGTATAATAGAAGAATTGAAACGACTGGGAATTCAGGAGGGCGACGAGGTTCGTCTCTATGGATGGGCGTTTGAATTCATTGAATAATGATAGGAGTTTAAGATGACAACAAAAGAACGTGCCTACCTTAAGGGACTTGCTCAAAACATAGATCCTATACTTTCACTTGGGAAAGCCAGCCTGACCCCTGAATTTACAGAGGCTGTGGCTGAAGCCATAAAGGCAAGAGAACTGATTAAGATCAATGTGCTTAAAAACTGCGTAGATGTGCCTCAGACCCTGGCCAGAACCCTTTCTGAAAGAACTCATTCAGAGGTTGTTCAGGTTATAGGCAGAAAGATAGTGCTATATAAAAGAAATATGGACAATCCCGGCATAATATTTCCGGGCGAAAAGATAAAAAAGAAATGATAAAAAAATATGCTATTTTAGGCGGTTCCTTTAATCCGGTACATAATGGTCATCTTGAGATGGCCAGATGTTCAAAGGAACAGTTCGGACTGGATGAGATAATCTTCATGCCGAACAAAACTACATATTATAAGGAAACAAAAGTCTTTGCCTCCGATGAGCATAGACTAAATATGCTGCGCCTTGCAACTAAGCCATATTCTTATATGTCCGTTTCCGATATGGAGATTAAAAGAGGCGGCGTTACCCATACCATAGACACTATCAGAGAATTTCATAATGAGTCTTCAGATGATAGAGTGAATTTCATAATCGGAGGAGATTCTCTTCAGTGGCTGGACAAATGGGTTGAAGCACAGGAGCTCCTAAGGCTTACTACATTTATTGCGGCTATAAGAGATGATGTGGATACTGAAAGTGCAAAAGGGATAATAGCCCAAATTAAGGATGAATATCCTGATAGCGACATACGTCTTCTGAATATGAAATCCATGTCAGTTTCTTCATCTGATATAAGAAGCCGCATTAAAACTGGAGATAGCATAGAAGGCCTGGTTCCTGAATATGTAGAAAAATATATATATGATAATAAATGCTATAGTTAAACGGAGTATTAACTGATGGACAGAAATGAAATGATAAAAAAGCTTAAACCAAAGCTTACAGAAAAAAGATTTGTACATTCCATAGGTGTTGAATATACAGCGGCAAGCCTTGCATTTGTACATGGCGCTGATGTTGAAAAGGCAAGAGTTGCAGGACTGCTTCATGACTGTGCCAAGTGCCTGACATCTGAAGAAAAATACAGAAAAGCTAAGAAACACGGACTTCCAATTAACAGAAGTGAAAAAAACAGTCCTGATCTTCTTCATGGAAAGCTGGGAGCATATTATGCTAAAAGAAAATATGATATAAGAGATGAGGAAATACTTTCGGCCATAACCTGGCATACAACAGGTCATCCGGCAATGTCACTTCTGGATAAGATAATATTTGTGGCAGATTATATCGAACCAAACAGACGAATGGTTAAGGATCTTCCGGAAATCAGGAAGGAAGCTTTTGAAGATCTGGATAAATGTGTTATACATATTTTAAAGAATACTCTGGATTATCTAAAAAGCAAAAATGCCATTATTGATGAAACTACGGAACAGACATATTTTTATTATGTAGATAATAAAGAAATAGAAGAAATACGTTCTTTACGGAGATAAGTATGAATAAAGAAGAAAATATGGTAAAATGTATAGGTGATGCAATTCTTGACAGAAAAGGAACTGATGTTGTGTCACTTCATGTTGGCAGCGTGTCTACCATGGCAGATTATTTTGTTTTGGCAAGCGCTTCCAGCAAGCCTCAGCTTGATGCATTAATAGACAGTGTTGAGGAGGCTATGAAAAATAATGAATATGAACTAAGGAGCAGAGAAGGAAGATCAACAGGTGGATGGGTTCTTCTGGATTATGGCTCAGTCATAGTTCATCTGTTTTCCAATGAAATGAGAGAGTTTTATAACCTTGACGGAACCTGGAGAGATGCTGAAAAAACTGTTATTCAGTAAAAAAGGATAGTTGTTTTGGATAAGAATAATACCGGTAAAGAATCTAAGAACAAAATAAATAAAAGATTCAGTCTGTCCCTCATGATAGTAGGCCCTGTGACACTTCTGATGCTGCTTTTATCTACGGCTTTATATATTATAGGATATAACAGATTCACAAAGTCTATTACTGAGGAGTATACAGATATTGCGTATAGAACTGCCCAGACTTGTGAGGCAATGATGGACGTTGACAAGATAGATGATTATCTGGAAAAACTGGATGAAAGTGATCCGGATTTTCAGGAAACAAATAAAAGGATCCAGTGGATTTGTGATTCCATGGGAATGAATGTCATCTATGTTGTAAGGCCTGATTCAACCTACAGAAAATTTACATCTGTATTTAACTGTCCTGGACCTGACAGTGGATACACAGCCTGGGAGCTTGGCACTATTCATGATATTTCTGTTGATGACTATGAAGATATCTTAAGAGGAATGTATGAAGGGGATGTTGAAAGAACAACCATTTTCAGAGATAACAACCTTGGTGATGCAGTTCCTCATATTACTTCCCTTTGTCGACTGGTAGGATCTGATGGTGAAGTAAAGGGCGTTATGTGCGTTCAGAGAGTTATGTCTAAGCTGGTGGATGAAAGACAGGAGTATAACCGTAAGGTTGGGCTCATAACCATTATTATAGTTCTTATAATCTTTTTATCCATATCTGTATTTATCAGACGACAGGTTTCTGAGCCTCTTGAAGCTGTAAGGAATGAAGCTGAAAGATTTGTGGTGGAAGAAACAAAACATACCGGAGAGCTGGCTGAAATTAAGAGCCGGGTAAATGAAATCAATTCCCTTTCTTTATCTATTGACGATATGGAAAGAGAAATTGTAGAGTATATAGATAACATTACCAATATAACCAAGGAAAAGGAAAGAATCGGTACTGAGCTTCAGCTTGCCGGCATGATTCAGGAAGATTCACTTCCTAATGTTTTCCCTCCTTTTCCGGACATAAATGAATTTGATATATATGCATCCATGAAACCGGCCAAGGAAATAGGTGGAGATTTCTATGATTTCTTCCTTATAGATGATGATCACCTGGGACTAGCAATGGCAGATGTGTCTGGTAAAGGAATCCCCGGAGCCCTGTTCATGATGGTAACAAAAATCTTGATTAATGAGCATGCCAAGGCGGGACTTACACCTGCTGACTTAATGAATCTTGTTAATCTGAGAATATGTGAACATAATAAATCCAATATGTTTGTTACCATATGGTTTGGAATTCTGGATCTGAATACAGGCATCATCACAGCTGTAAATGCAGGTCACGATGATCCGGCTATATGTAAAAATGGTGGCAATTTTGAACTTCATAAGGTTAAACACGGTTTTCCTGTGGGAGTCAGAAAGAAAATCCGTTATAATGAATATGAAATACAGCTTGGGGTTGGTGATAAAATATTCATTTATACAGATGGTGTACCTGAAGCCACTGATATTAATGACCAAATGTTTGGTGTGGACAACATGCTTGCTTCGCTTAACAGATCAAAGGATAAAAAACTTAAAGAAATACTTGAGTCCATTACCGGTGAAATAAAAGGCTTTGTAGGAGATGCTATACAATTTGACGATATGACAATGTTATGTCTGGAGTTTAAGGGGAGGTAAAAAAAGTATGAAAAGGATTTTTAAGGCAGATAAAAGTGAATTATATAATGTACTAACATTTATAGAAGAACAGGCTTCCTCATCTGTTGATGAAAGGCTTCTCTCAAAGCTGAATCTGGTGGTTGAGGAATTGTTTGTAAATGTTGCCAATTATGCCTATAAAAAAGAAGGTCTAAATGTGCCAAAAGATGAACAGATTGTTGTGATTGATATTTATAATGATACCGATAACAAAAATCTGATCATTTCCTTTGAAGATAATGGTGTGCCATTTGATCCTCTCCAGAAAAAGGATCCCAATATGGATGAGTACATCAAAGAAAGAAGAATAGGTGGTCTGGGAATCCCGCTTGTTAAGAGAATGATGGACAAGGTTTATTATTCATATGAGGATAATAAAAACATTCTTGTAGTTGAAAAAACTTATTAGTATCCGAACTTTTACAGTCAGAGTTTTTGTGTTAAAATAGCAGACGTATGTATAATCTGAAAGATAATCTGAAAAAGGAGTTAAAAGAAAATGGAAATCAATTTAGTTAGAGATGGTAGTAAGCTCACTATGAATCTTGGTGGAAGAATTGATACAACAACTTCATCTGAACTTGAGGCAAAGCTTCCTGAGCTTGAAGGAGTTACTGATCTTGTACTTAATATGAAGGATGTAAATTATATATCATCATCCGGACTCAGAGTTCTTATTAGTATGCAGAATGTTATGGATGAGCAGGGTACTCTTAAGCTCACCAATGTAGTTGAAATTGTAATGGATATCTTTGAAGCAACAGGTCTTGTGGATCTGTTTGAGATTGAATAATGTTTAGAATCGTAAATGATTATTTATCAAAATTAAATATAGTAACTGATCCGGATATTTATGATGCATTAAAAAAGTTTCTGGATAAGTCAAAATCGGTTTCTAATTACAGTATAAATGAGAACTTCAACAGATATATTGTTGATATCAAGCTTTCCAAATATACTGTAATTCTTGCTGATGTTTTTTACAGAAAACTTGAAGCGGCAATCGCTTACCCTTATTCTCATATATCTGTAAGATATAATGAAGAAAACCGTGTCAGATACCGCTTTGCATCCTGTCAGGAAGATAAGACAGGAGTATATATGGATATTATCATATCCGGGAAATAGGAGAAATTATGAGAGAAACTATGCTTTCAACACCTGAAGGTGTACGGGATATTTATGGACTTGAATGCGAGAGAAAACACTATATTATAAAAGAAATTGATAGAGTTCTGCATCTCTATGGAAACAAAGACATAGAGACACCGACTTTTGAGTATTTTGGAATATTTAATTCCGATAAAGGCTCGGCTCCTTCAAATGAAATGTATAAATTCTTTGACAGGGACAATAACACACTTGTATTAAGACCGGATTTTACTCCAAGTGTAGCAAGATGTGTTGCTAAATATTTTGCTGATGAGGATCTTCCTATCAGGCTTTGTTATAAAGGAAATACCTTCGCCAGCACCATAAGACATCAGGGCAAGCTTGCAGAGATAACACAAATCGGAAGCGAGCTTATAAATGATGACAGTTCAGCAGCTGATGCTGAGACTATTGCCTGTGTTATAGACTGTTTAATGGCTTCAGGGCTTTCAGAATTCCAGATAACCATTGGCGAGGTTGATTATTATAAGGGAATAATTGAAGAAGCTGGACTTACAAATATTGTAAGAAATAAAATCCAGGATTATATTCAGAAGAAGAACTTCTTCGGACTTACTGAATATCTTTCAGAGCTTGATATATCTGAAGATACTAAAGAAACTCTTGGAGCTCTGTCTTCCTTATTTGGCGGAGTTGAGATGCTTGATAAGGCTGAGCAGCTTACAAATAGTCCAAGAGCTAAGGAAGCGGCACAGAGACTTAAGAAGGTATTTACAGCTCTTAAGTATTATGGATATGAGAAGTATGTAAGCTTTGATCTGTCCATGATTAATGGTTATGATTATTATACTGGTATCGTATTCAGTGGATATACATATGAAGTAGGAAATCCTATAGTTAAGGGTGGAAGATACAATAACCTTCTTTCCAAGTATGGAAAAGAGGCTCCTTCCATTGGATTTTCCATCTATGTGGATGAGCTGCTGAATAGTCTCATAAGACAGGATGTTAAATTTGAGGATAATCAGAAATCAGCTCTTATCATATATTCTATAGAGCATCAGGAGGCTGCGGTAACTCTTGCCACAAGTCTGAGAAAACGTGATATAATAGCTCAGCTGATCCGTAAGTCAAAACGACACGAAGAAGATGAATATATGACATATTCTGATATATATGATGTGGGAAAGATTTATATTATGCAGGGCGGAAATACGGTTCGAATCATCAGTGCTGACAGAAGTGTTGATGAAGAGAAGAGTATTGAAGAAATGGTAAACGAATTATAGGAGGAGAAAATGAGATACCTTACATTTGCTTTGGCCAAGGGCCGCCTGGCTAAACAGACATTAAAGCTCCTGGAAAAGATCGGTGTAACCTGTGAAGAGATAAATGATCCTGATACAAGAAAACTGATCTTTCAGAATGATGAGCTGGGAATGAGATTTTTCCTTTCAAAACCAAGTGATGTTCCGACATATGTTGAATATGGTGTGGCGGATATAGGTGTTGTAGGAAGAGATACTATTCTTGAAGAAGGAAGAAACCTTTATGAAGTGATGGATCTGGGATTCGGAAAGTGCCGTATGTGTGTATGCGGACCTGAATCAGCCGGAGAGCTTCTAAAAAAGAATGAAATAATAAGAGTGGCAAGTAAATACCCCAATATTGCCAAGAATTATTTTAAAGATAAGAAAAACCAGACTGTTGAAATAATCAAACTGAATGGTTCAGTGGAGCTGGCTCCAATAGTCGGACTTTCTGAGGTTATAGTTGATATAGTTGAGACAGGTTCCACATTAAAAGAAAATGGACTTATGGTTCTTGAGGAAATTGCCCCATTATCAGCAAGAATTGTAGTAAATCAGGTGAGTCTGCGTATGGAGCATGAAAGAATAAACAAGCTGCTTACTGAACTTAAAAGTGTTTTATAATGAATCAATAACTGCATTATTATTTTAAAGGAAAAAGAGGATAAAAAAATGCGCATAGTTATGCTTACCAACGACACTAAAAATAAGCTTATGAATGATCTGCTTAAAAGAAGCACAGATGATTATTCTGAGCAGGAACAGATTGTAAAGGGTATAATCAAAAATATTCACGACAGAAGAGATGAAGCTCTTTTTGAATATACCAAGAAGTTTGATAAGGCTGATCTTGGAGCTGACTCTGTAAGAGTTACACCTGATGAAATAGAAGCAGCCTATGATGAAGTAAATGAAGAGCTTATCACTGTAATCAGAAAAGCTATAACGAATATCAAGGATTTTCATGAAAAGCAGAAAAAGAACAGCTGGATAACTACAGAAGAAAATGGAATTATTCTGGGACAGAGAGTTCTGCCTATTGAATCTGCAGGAGTTTATGTTCCAGGTGGAAAAGCAGCTTATCCTTCTACAGTTCTTATGAATGTTATACCTGCAAGGGTTGCAGGAGTCAAGCGTATAGTAATGACAACTCCTTGTAATTCAGAAGGTAAGGTTTATCCTACCACTCTTGTAGCTGCTAATGAAGCAGGTGTTACAGATATATATAAGGTAGGTGGAGCACAGGCTATAGCAGCTCTTGCCTATGGTACAGAAAGCATTCCTAAGGTTGATAAGATAGTTGGCCCTGGAAATATATTTGTAGCCATCGCAAAAAGACTTGTTTACGGACATGTAAGTATAGATTCCATAGCAGGCCCAAGTGAGATTCTTGTTCTTGCAGATGAGACAGCAACACCTGAATATGTTGCAGCTGATCTTCTTTCACAGGCTGAGCATGATGAACTTGCATCTGCTACACTTGTTACCACCAGCGAGGATGTGGCTATAAAGGTATCTGAGTGGGTTGATAAATATACAGCAAAGCTTGAAAGAAAAGAAATAATTCAGAAATCCATAGACAATTTTGGAAATATATTCGTTGCAAAGACTATGCAGGATGCAATCGATGCCGCAAATGAGATAGCTCCGGAGCACCTTGAGATTATTACAAAGAATCCTTGGGAGACTATGACAAAGATTAAGAATGCCGGTGCAATCTTCCTTGGTGAGTATTCATCTGAACCTCTGGGAGATTATTTTGCAGGACCAAATCATGTACTTCCAACAAATGGTACAGCAAGATTTTTCTCACCACTCAGCGTGGATGATTTTGTTAAAAAATCAAGTATAATAAATTATTCAAAAGATGCACTTGAAGCTGTACATAAGGATATCGAACTTTTTGCAACAGCCGAAGGACTTACAGCACATGCTAATTCAATCGCTGTAAGATTTCAGCAGTAATTAAATCTAATAAAAGACTAAAACAGGAGGATGATATGTCTGATAGAAAAGCATCCATTTCAAGAAAAACTTCAGAAACAGATATCAAGCTTTCCATAAATCTTGATGGAACCGGAGTCGGAAATGTTGATACCGGAATTGGTTTCTTTGATCATATGCTTAAAAGCTTTGCAAAGCATGGCTATTTTGATCTTGATCTGAGAGTAAAAGGCGACCTGGAGGTTGATTCGCATCATACCATTGAGGATACCGGAATAGTACTTGGAAAAGCCATAAAAGAGGCTGTAGGAGATAAGGCCGGTATTAAGAGATATGCTTCATTTGCAATGCCAATGGATGAAACTCTTGTGCTTTGCGCTGTTGATCTTTCCGGACGTCCATACCTTTCCTATGATCTGGATCTGACTGTTCCAAAGGTTGGACAGTTTGATACGGAAATGGCAAAAGAGTTTTTCTATGCCGTAAGCTACGGTGCTGAGATGAATCTCCATCTTAAGCAGCTTTCCGGAAGCAATAATCATCATATTATTGAGGCTGCATTCAAGGCTTTTGCCAATGCCCTTGACTCAGCACTTACTTATGATCCGAGACTTGGAGATGGTCTTTTATCAACGAAGGGAGCATTATAATGGATAAGGGATATATATATTTATCCTGTGGTGACAGAAGTACAGACGAATTTGTTACTGAGATAAAGGAAAAAAGAGAAGGAACATCTGAGGTTATAGTTACAGACATAACAAAGGATGCTCCCAGATTTGAGGATGTAAAAAAGCTTCTTTATGCAGGAGCTGATTATGTAGTTGTAGATAAAGCTTTTCAGGAGGTTTATGACGAGGCTTCTGCCAGATTTGGTGAGAAGGTTGTAAAAACTCTGGATGAGATTTCTGACAGATTATCAAAGGATACACTGGTTTCTGATATATCATTTGATGAATTCAAAACAGATGATAAGGGACTGGTTCCCTGTATAGCTCAGGATTATAAGACCGGCAAGGTTCTTATGCTTGCTTATATGAATAAAGAGTCATATGCAAAAACTCTTGAAACAGGGCTTATGACATATTATTCAAGAAGCAGAAATAAGCTCTGGACAAAGGGTGAGGAATCCGGACATTTTCAAAAGGTTATAAGTCTTACCATAGATTGTGACAAGGATACCATACTTGCCAAGGTTGATCAGACCGGACCTGCCTGCCATACAGGAAATGAAACCTGTTTCTTCACACCTCTTGTAGAAAAGGATAGTGGAGACAGTGCAAATCCTCTTACTGTATTGCAGGATGTATATGGAACTATTCTTGACAGAAAGAATAATCCTCGTGAAGGAAGTTATACAAATTACCTTTTTGATAAGGGAATCGATAAGATCCTAAAGAAGGTTGGCGAGGAATGTACTGAGATAGTAATTGCAGCCAAGAATCCGGATGCAGAAGAAATCAAATATGAAATAGCTGATTTCCTGTATCATGCCATGGTGCTTATGGTTGAGCGTGGAGTATCCTGGGAAGATATCACTGATGAGCTTGCCAGAAGAGAATAAAATAAACCTTAAGGAGTTATATATACAATGAGACAATTTACCTCAAAAGAACTGAGAAAAGAATGGATAGAATTTTATAAAGAAAGAGGACACGTGGATGTAGGAGCAGTATCACTGGTTTCAGATGGTTCTACAGGTGTCCTTTTTAACGTTGCAGGTATGCAGCCTCTGATGCCATATCTTCTGGGAGAAAAACATCCTCTTGGAACCAGACTTTGCAATGTTCAGGGCTGTGTTCGTACAAATGATATAGATTCAGTTGGTGATAAGAGCCATGTTACATTTTTTGAAATGATGGGAAGCTGGAGTCTTGGAGACTACTTCAAAGAAGAGCGTTGTAAGTGGAGTTTTGAACTCCTTACTGAAGTTTTCGGATTTGACAGAGATCATCTTGCATCTACTGTATTTGCCGGAGATGACAATGCTCCAAGAGATGAAGAGGGCGCCAAATATCGTATAGCTTCAGGCTTTAAAGAAGAGAACATCTATTATCTGCCAGCATCCGATAACTGGTGGGGACTTGAATATGGTCCATGCGGTCCAGACAGTGAAATGTTCTATATAGCTGATGTGGATGACTGTGGTCCTGACTGCGGTCCCGGATGTGACTGTGGAAAGTATACAGAGCTTGGAAATGACGTTTTTATGCAGTATGAAAAGCATAAGGATGGTCATCTTACTCCTCTTAAACAGAAAAATGTCGATACAGGATGGGGACTTGAAAGAATTCTGGCATTCCTTAATGGAACCAAGGATGTATACAGAACAGATCTTTTTACTGAGGTAATAGATTATATCGAAAAGAATTCAGGGGCTAAGTATGAAGAGGATGAGAAGCTTACTAAATCCATGAGAATTCTTGCAGATCATCTTCGTACAAGTGTAATGCTTATTGGAGATGCTGCTAAGCTTCTTCCTTCAAACGTTGGTGCCGGTTATGTCCTTCGTCGTCTTATCAGAAGAGCTGTAAGACATGGACGTACACTTGGACTTGGCAAGGAAAAGCTTCTTGAAGTTGCTAAGATTTATATAGACAAGGTTTATGGTGAAAGCTATCCTCTTTTACTTAAGAATCGTGAATTCATACTTGGAGAACTGGATAAGGAAATTGTCAGATTTGAAAGTACACTTGAAAATGGTATGAAGGAATTCAAGAAGATTCTTGAAGAGAAGGCCGGAGCTAAGGAAATAGATGGTGAATCTGCATTCTATCTTTATGATACATTTGGATTCCCTATTGAGCTTACAGTAGAGATGGCTTCAGAAGAAGGTCTCTCAGTAGATGAAGAAGGCTTTAATAAGGCTATGGAAGCTGCTAAGCAGAGAGCAAGAGAAAACCAGAATTTCTCTGCTGATCTTACAGCTAATGCAGATCTCTTTAAGGATCTTGACAGCAGTATTATTTCAGAATTCACCGGTTATACAAAGCTGGTGGATGAAAGTGAAGTAGTTGCCCTGTCTGATTCTGAGGCTGTAGTAGATAGTCTTTCAGAAGGCTCAAAGGGTACAATTATAACAACTGTTACTCCATTTTATGCTACAATGGGTGGTCAGACAGCTGATACAGGTATTATCGAGTCAGCAAATGGAACCTTTAAGGTAGAGGATGTGGCTAAGCTTAAGGGCGACAGAATAGCTCATACAGGTACTGTTATAAGCGGAAGTATCGAAAAAGGAGCTAAGGTTACATTAAAGGTTGATTCAAAGAGACGTGATCTTATATGTAAGAATCACTCTGCAACCCACCTGCTTCAGAAGGCTCTTAAGACAGTTCTTGGAGACCATGTTGAGCAGGCCGGTTCCCTTGTAACAGATGGAAAGCTTCGTTTTGACTTTTCTCATAATCAGGCAATGACTGAGGCTGAGATAAAGGAAGTTGAAAGAATAGTAAATGAAGAGATAAGTAATGACCTTAAAGTCAGAACTGATGTGATGTCACTGGATGAAGCAAAGAAAACCGGTGCTATGGCTCTCTTCGGTGAAAAATACGGTGAGGAAGTCAGAGTAGTTAATATGGGTGACTGGTCCATAGAGCTTTGTGGTGGTACTCATGTTCCTAATACAGGTGTTATAGGAAGCTTTAAGATAGTTACTGAGCAGGGTATTGCTGCAGGTGTAAGACGTATAGAAGCTCTTACCTCTGAAGGTGCTAATGCTTATTATGCAGATATAGAGGCAACTCTTGTTGAGGCTGCAAAGGCTGCGAAGACAGAGCCTTCAAGACTTGTAGAAAAGATATCATCTCTTATGGATGAAATAAAAGCCCTTCAGTCTGAAAATCAGAGTCTTAAGGATAAGATGGCAAAGGCTGAGGCCTCAAGCGCAGAGGATCAGATAGTTGAGGTTGGAGACATAAAAGTACTTCCTCTTAATGTAAAAGGTGTTGATCCAAACGCTCTCAGAACCCTTGGTGATGATTATAAGGCTAAGCTTGGTAAAGCTGTTATAATAATGGCTTCCGATCTTGGCTCTAAAGTAAGCCTTATAGTTATGGCGTCTGATGATGCTGTAGCTTCAGGAATACATGCGGGAAATATTATAAAGACCATAGCTCCGATCGTTGGTGGTGGCGGCGGAGGACGTCCAAACATGGCTCAGGCCGGAGGAAAAGATGCATCTAAGATAAATGATGCTTTAGCTTCTGGAATAGAAGAAGTTAGAAAACAGGTTGGTTAATTCAAATCTAAACAGGTTGGTTAATTCAAATCTAATCTTGACAAGATTTGTAAGTATGATATAATAAATTTCGCGTGTTTATGAAAAAATGTATTCACGAGAATTTATTCCCTATATGAAGGGAGGGTAGATAGAATGTCAAGCGTAGTAGTTAAAGAAAATGAAACTCTCGACAGCGCACTTCGTAGATTTAAGCGTAATTGTGCTAAGGCTGGAATCCAGCAGGAAATACGTAAGAGAGAACACTATGAGAAGCCATCAGTAAGACGTAAGAAGAAGTCTGAGGCTGCTAGAAAGCGTAAGTATAAGTAATTCATGCATTATTCGCCACGGAAAAAAACCGTGGCGTTTATTGTATAACAGGAAACGCAGTTTCCTATTATACAATAAAGCTCCGCTAAGGATGCGTCTCGGCGCACAAGGAAGATAGCTGCCTTTGGCAGCACGCGCCTCGCGCGGAGAGTGTCGCAAGCGACACTCTTTGTTCTATATCGATATATTACGAAGAAAGGAAAACCTTATGGATCCAAGAAGTTCAAACAGACAAAAGGTAACAACAGGTAATTCCAAAGGAGTTCACAGACGTGGTGATGGTCTTGGGACCGGTCCCGTTGGAAGACAGGATACTTACAGTGGAAGAAAATCTTCCGGATCAGGAAGAGCTGCCAAGATAGGTGGCGGATCCGGAACTCTTGTGGTTATCATTATCATAGTTATAATGATGCTCCGTGGCGGTGGAAGTGGTACTTCAACTACCTCAACTACTACTAATTCAGGTACTTCAATTCCTGTAGGTACTTATACTTCAAATAGTACAAGCGGTGTAGGAACAGGTTCGTCCACAACCTCCTTTGGTGATGTAGGAAGCCTCTTCGGTGGTTTTGCAGGGGCATCCAGCTCAACCGGATGGCAGAATGGTCTGAATAATACAGGTAAGCTTAACAAGAATGTATCAGATAAGGCCAGAGATAAGAGAACCGTCATAAAAGGTGGGGGCGAAGATGTATTTACCATTATGGTATATATGTGTGGAACTGACCTGGAATCACGTTCAGGAATGGCCTCCAATGATATAAGAGAGATGGCGGCAGCTG
This sequence comes from uncultured Lachnospiraceae bacterium, assembly GCA_902795855.1. Classification (GTDB taxonomy): domain Bacteria; phylum Bacillota; class Clostridia; order Lachnospirales; family Lachnospiraceae; genus Eubacterium_Q. Next base: position 10,674 of record CADBMW010000194.1, on the reverse strand, counting down.
ATTTACCGGATAATATAAATATCATACTTTATACCGGTGGATGTAATGGCTGGAAGACACAGGGCATTAGTAATAAGACAAACCAGATATATCAGGTTGTAAAAGGTGGTATAAAGCCACTGGTTTCAGATGACGGCGATAAACCAATGACTGATCCGGCTACTCTTACTAATTTTATAAATTACTGTGCTGAAAACTTCCCTGCCAACAGACAGGCCCTTATATTCTGGGATCACGGTGGCGGAACTATAACAGGTTACGGTTATGATGAAAAACATAAAAATACCGGTTCAATGGATATTTCCGAAATGAATCAGGCATTAAAAAAGGCAGGACAGCAGTTTGATTTTATAGGCTATGATGCCTGTCTTATGGCTACCCTTGAAACTGCTTTCATGTGTAATAATTATGCTGATTATCTTATAGCTTCAGAGGAAACTGAGCCTGGGGTAGGCTGGTATTATACTCCATGGTTAAATGAGCTTTCAAAAGATACAAGCATGCCTACTATTCAGATAGGTAAAAATATAGTAGACGGATTTGTTGATGAGTGTAACAGAGTCTGCAGAGGTCAGAAAACAACTCTTTCTGTTATAGATCTGGCGGAGTTTTGTCAGACGGTTCCGGACAAGCTTATGGCTTTTGGAACAAAAAATAATACTCTGATAAAGGGAGAAGATTTTAAACTGGTTTCTGATGCACGAGCAGGTTCCAGAGAATTTGCCACATCATCAGCTATAGATCAGATAGACCTTGTTAATTTTGCAAACAACATAGGTACAGAAGAGGCGAAGGATCTTGGAAATACAATCATGGAGGCGGTTAAATATAACCGTACTTCATCATCTATGACAAATGCCTATGGTGTATCAGCATTTTTCCCTTTGAAAAAAGCTAACAAGGTAGATACAGTTACTTCTATAAATAATGAAATCGGTGTGGATGAGTCTTACAGTGAATGTATGAAGGCCTTTGCTGGACTTGAAACTGCAGGACAGATTTCAGCCGGCGGACAGGGCAGTGCCCTGGGCTCACTCTTTGGAATGAGCAGCGGTTCAGGAACCACATCCGGAAGTGATGCAATCGGACAGCTTCTAAATGCATTTATGTCCGGAGGCAGAAATATAGAAGGTATAGACAGAGACCTTACTCAGTTTATGGATGATGAGAATGCTTTTGATGTGGACAGTGCGGCAGAATATATAGCTGAAAATCAGTTTGATCCATCAGCACTTACCTGGGAAACTGATTCAGATGGCAGACATCTCATGAGTATCCCTAAGGAGCAGTGGGAACTTATCCAGAATCTTCAGGTAAATATGTTCGTGGATGACGGATCTGGATATGTGGATTTAGGACTTGATAATCTTTATTATTTCACAGAGGACGGTAAGCTTATCGGAGATACAGATAACACCTGGTTTTCTATAGACGGTCAGCCGGTTGCCTTTTATTATGAAGATGCAACAACCATAGTTCCTGATGATAGTAATTCTGATACGGTAAATCCTGAGGATGAAGAGACAGTGGTTCAGGGAAGAGTACCAGCCTTAGTTGATGGTGTAAAATGTAATCTCATAATCATATTCGATAATGAACATCCAGGTGGATATATCGCAGGAGCAAGATATGATTATACAGATGAATCAGATGATATGGCTGTGGCAAAGAGTGTAACTGAGATTGAGGATGGAGCAAAGATTGACTTCATTTGTGATTATTATGATTATGATCAGAATTTTAAAGACAGCTACATGCTTGGCGAACAGTGGACATATAGAAAAGATGCAACTCTTAGTTATGAGGATGTAGGTGCAAATACAAGGATAACTTATCTGCTTACAGATATTTATAATTCTGAGTACTGGACACCTGCCATAGAGCAGTAAAGCTTATAATAAAAATCTAAAAGAAATAAAATAATATAAATAAAATGAAGGCCCCGGATTTGTTTATCCGGGGCCTTTGGTTATACTCTTTATAAAACCTTGTGAGTTTTATTTTTCTTTAATTGATGTATGCCATTCCTGGAGTGAATGAATATTTCCAAGATGACGCTTTCTCATATGATCTATACCTTCGGCAGCAGCGCGTCCGGCAGCTATTGTTGTGATATAAGGTACCTTATATTTAATAGCAGCTTTACGGATATATGCATCGTCATGTACAGATTCCTTACCTGAAGGAGAATTAATTATAAGCTGAATATCTCCGTTTGAAATAAGATCAAGGATGTTAGGACGTCCTTCATAAAGCTTCTTAACTCTCTCGGCAGGTATTCCTGCTGCAGTTATATTCTCATATGTATTTCCTGTTGCCAGAATCTTAAATCCGTTATCGCTAAGTATCTTAGCAACCTCAGCGGCCTCAGCTCTTTCTGATCTGTTAAGAGATATGAGAGCAGTACCTTCAAGAGGTATATCTGACTTGGCAGCTTCCTGAGCCTTGAAATAAGCACCACCTGATGACTGTGATATACCCAGAACCTCACCGGTTGAACGCATCTCAGGTCCGAGGATAGGATCGACCTCTGGGAACATATTGAATGGGAATACAGCCTCTTTAACTCCATAATATGGAATTTCACGTTCCTTGAGATCAGGAACAGGTGCTTTACGACCTGTAAGTTCATTTGTGATAATGTCAGTAGCAAGTGGAACCATACGGATTCCGCATACCTTGGAAACAAGTGGAACTGTACGGGAAGCTCTTGGATTAGCTTCAAGAACATATACCACATCATCTTCGATTGCATACTGCATATTCATAAGACCTACAACGTGCATTTCTTCAGCAATCTTACGTGTATATTCCTTGATGGTTTCAAGGTTCTTTTCTGAAATATGCTTTGATGGGATGATACATGCTGAGTCACCTGAATGGATTCCGGCAAGCTCGATATGCTCCATTACTGCAGGAACATAAGCATGTGTTCCATCTGATATAGCATCAGCTTCACATTCTGTTGCATGATGAAGGAATCTGTCTATAAGGATAGGTCTGTCAGGAGTAACACCTACAGCTGCTTCCATATAACCTGTCATGCTTTCATCATCATATACAACTTCCATTCCACGTCCACCAAGAACGTAAGAAGGACGAACCATTACAGGATATCCAATCTTACCGGCGATTTCGATGGCTTCCTTAACTGTAGTAGCCATACCTGCCTCAGGCATTGGAATACCAAGCTTATCCATCATTGCACGGAACTGGTCTCTGTCTTCAGCCAGATCGATAACCTCTGGAGAAGTTCCCAGAATCTTAACACCGTTTTTCTGAAGATCAGAAGCGAGGTTAAGTGGTGTCTGACCACCGAACTGAGCTATAACACCAACCGGCTTTTCCTTCTTATATATGGAAAGAACATCTTCAAGAGTAAGTGGCTCGAAATAAAGCTTATCGGATGTATCATAATCTGTTGAAACAGTTTCAGGGTTACAGTTAACGATGATTGTTTCAAAACCAAGCTGCTTAAGTGACTTAGCTGCATGAACACAGCAGTAGTCAAATTCGATACCCTGACCGATACGGTTAGGACCACCACCAAGAATCATAATCTTAGGTTTATCTGATTTGATCTCATTTTTATCTACATCACAGTAAGTGGAGTAGTAATATGCACTGTCCTGTGTTCCTGATACATGAACTCCCTGCCATGATTCAACAACACCGATTTTTTCACGACGATTTCTGATATCGTCCTCAGAAACTGAAAGTACCTCACTGAGGTATTTGTCGGAGAATCCGTCTTTCTTAGCCTGTGTAAGAGCTTCGTCAGATGGAACCTTTCCGCTAAACTGCTCTACAAGAGCTTCCTCTTCATCAACAAGCTCCTTCATCTGTTCGATGAAATATGACTTAACCTTTGTTATTTCATGAATTTCTTCAACAGTTGCACCCTTACGAAGAGCTTCATACATCTGGAAATGTCTCTCGCTTGATGGAGTGATAAGTGCCTGAAGAAGCTGTTCTTTTGTCATGTCATAGAAGTTTTTAACATGACCCAGACCATAACGTCCCTTTTCAAGAGAACGGATAGCTTTCTGGAATGCTTCTTTATAGTTTTTACCGATTGACATTACTTCACCAACGGCACGCATCTGAGTTCCCAGCTTATCTTCAACACCCTTGAACTTTTCAAAGGCCCAGCGAGCGAATTTGATAACAACATAATCTCCGTCAGGAACATATTTATCAAGTGTTCCGTACTTACCACATGGAATTTCACTAAGTGTAAGTCCTGATGCAAGCATTGCGGATACAAGAGCTATAGGGAATCCGGTAGCCTTAGATGCAAGAGCTGAAGAACGGGATGTTCTAGGATTGATCTCTATAACTACGATTCTGTCTGAAACAGGATCATGAGCAAACTGTACATTTGTTCCACCGATAACCTGGATTGCATCAACTATGGCATAAGCCTGCTTCTGAAGTCTCTGCTGAACTTCTTCAGATATGGTAAGCATTGGAGCAGAACAGAAGGAGTCACCTGTATGAACTCCCATAGGATCTATATTTTCAATAAAGCAGACGGTGATCATATTTCCGTCTTTGTCACGTACAACCTCAAGCTCTAATTCTTCCCATCCGCTGACACATTCTTCAACAAGTACCTGACCAACAAGTGAAGCCTTAAGACCTCTTGCACATACAGTCTGAAGTTCTTCCTTATTATATACAAGTCCGCCTCCGGCACCACCCATGGTATATGCAGGACGAAGAACAACGGGATAAGTAAGCTCATCAGCAATCTTCAGAGCTTCTTCAACAGAATAAGCAACCTCTGAACGGGCAACTTCAATACCAAGAGAGTTCATGGTATTCTTAAACTCGATTCTGTCTTCACCTCTTTCAATGACATCTACCTGAACACCGATAACCTTGACATTATACTTGTCAAGAACTCCGGCATCAGCCAGCTCTGCACAGAGGTTAAGTCCTGACTGACCTCCAAGGTTTGGCAGAAGAGCATCCGGACGCTCCTTATCGATTATAGCTTCGAGACGTCTCACATTTAATGGCTCGATATAAGTTACATCAGCCATTTCAGGATCAGTCATGATGGTAGCAGGGTTTGAGTTAACCAGAACTATTTCATAGCCAAGCTTTCTCAGAGCCTTACATGCCTGGGTTCCTGAGTAATCAAACTCACAGGCCTGACCTATAATTATAGGACCTGAACCTATGATTAGAACCTTGTGAATATCTGTTCTTTGTGACATATTGTAATCCTCCTAAGTAAATCCCCGGGCAAAACGCCCAGTTGAAATTACTATACCACATTTGAATGAATAAATCTTTATCTTTTTTTTTAAAATTTTGACATTTTAAATTTATTTTATTTATACTTTTACTGTAATTTATAATTACAACAGCCTCGCATCTGACAAATACTTTTCTCGGCATCGCTACAAATATAGTGTTTTGTCAGCCTGCTCAGCTAATATATTTTGTATTAAAACAAAAATTTTGTAACAAAATTTAATTGGATATTTCAATACTTGTTTGTGCAATTTATACTATATTAAGTACTTTTTGATGTACAATTTCACGATAAGTACATAATTAAAGGTTGACATAGTATGTTCAATGTAGTAGACTTTCATGTATATAAATTTATCTTTAGGAGGAGATGGAGCGATTATGAGAAAGAAGATTGTGAGTTTAATACTTGCTGTATTACTTGTATTTGGAGCATGCTTTGCATCAGTTTCTGAGGCAGAGGCAGCCGGTAAAGCTAAGTACACCAAGTTGACACTCGGTAACGTAACTACTGTTGTAACGTTTAATGTGGTTGAGGCTCAGAGAGCTTTGGCAGCAGATAATCTTTCTAAGGTCCTTAATACAACTCTTAAAAAAGGTAAGTCTTTCGCCATTACCGTTAACGGAAAAGTATTTACTGCTAAGAAACAGGGTAAGCCAGGTAAGGGTAATGTATATGTAGGAAGTCAGACACTTAAAGATTTCATCCTTGCAAACAAGGGTAAGTCTACAAGCGTAAAGGTTTCAGTTAATATTAAGAAGGCTGTAAGTTTCATGAAGCTTACAAAGAAGAAGAGTGCTTATGGATATCGTGTAGATATCGGTGGTGCTAATGTAACAAATCTTAAGATTAACAAGAAGAACAAGATTACCTTTAAGGGAAATGGAAAGAAGATGACAGCATACGTTAAGGGTGGTGCTGTATACATCAAGGGTAATGCAAAGAACACTGCATTCGTTAAGGAACTCAAGAAGGCTGCAGTTGTAAAGAAGATTACCGTTACTAAGGTTAAGACATCTTCACTTGCAAAATAATTATTATCCTAAAAAAGAAACAAAGACTATTTATTAAGCTGTTAAGCCTGGTGCTTAACAGCTTAATCTTTGTAAAAGGCTGGTTGATATGAGAAATAAAGTATACAAGATAATATCTATTATTTTCATAGCTTTATTTATGATCTACGGACATTCATTTACTTCATTTGCCGGTAGTATTAACGCCAATGAAGCAAAGGTTATATCCGTAGCAAGTGGTACTTTTACATATAAAGGAAAGACCTATAAAGCATATTCCAGCTATGTTAATGAATTATATTCTGCACTTGCAGATGATGATATGGATCTTTCGGCTGACGAAGCTGATAGTGCCATCAGTTATATATATGGAAATGTTAAAGAGGGTATAGATTCCGGTTATGTTTATGAAGTAAAGGATAAGGAACCCGGAAATGTAGATCTGGATGCTGTTATCCCTGAATCAACTTCAAAGGAAACTGCTAAAAAAGTCAGTGATAAAGAAGTTGAAGATATGCTGAAGAAAATAGACGTGGATCAGAAGCAGACTATGAAATATGAAAAAAAGCCTACTGCTTCAGACACAGATGCTTCAGTATATATGGATGACAACAGCATTACTATATCCATTGGTCAGGACAATGTAATACTTAGAAGTGACAGTACCATAGTTCCTAAAGCTCTTACCAACGCTATGATGATAGTTGGAGCTTTAGTACTAACAATCAATATAATGATTTTTATTATTCTTATATTTAAGGGCTGCATGAGGTTTAAAACTCAGGAAAGAAATAAACCTAAAAAAGGCCACAGAGTAAGAAGAAAGATCAGAAAAGTATGTAGAAATATCCTTACGGTAAGTACTGCCGTAGCTATATCACTTATTCTCCTGGTTCTCGCATTATCAGTAAGTATGTTTAATAATAACAGAGTAATGCAGAATATTCAGGATAGTGGATATTTCAGATATGCCTATACCAAATATATTGGAGAAACAACAGTTAAGACTTATGAAAAGCTTTCTGAGATTACTACAGAAGCTGATACTGAGAACTCCTTTATATCTTATGATGAATATATTGTAAAAGAGAAGGTTTCTATTGATAATACTTTCAGAAGTCTGAACTCTGAAAGTGAGATAGCCGATAAAAGTATAGCACCATATATTAAAAGAATTCAGATGGATCTTTTAACTCCGGCGATTATTAGTTTTGTATGCGCATTTCTTGCCTGTGTTATATCATTTGTTGCCAATATTTTCATGGATCTCAGAAGAGACAGGGGAGTTAAATCCATTTCTATATCTGTGTTCGCAGGAACTTTGGCGGCATTTATTCTGGCTGTTTTACTTTCTCGTTTCAGAGTTGAGAATTACTTCTTTGTTGAACCGGGCTATCTTTACAGTTTTCTGGAAGCTCAGATGGATTACATTATCAAGATTCTGGCTATCATAGGCCTTTTCTGTTTCACGGTGGGGATGAGTCTTGTGGGATTATATAGTTCCATGAGAAAGAGCAGATAGGAAGGTAGTAAAAGTTATATGAAACTATTTGACATACATTCACATTTTCTTCCGGGAGTGGATGATGGTTCTCATGACATGGAAATGACTCTTAATATGCTAAGAATCGCTTATGAAGAGGGAACCAGAGACATAATACTTACGCCTCATTATATGATTGGAAAAAATAACTATACTTATGATAAATTAGATGATATATTTGAAGAGCTGAAAGAAGAGGTTATAATATCAGAAGAATTTCCTGATCTTAATCTTTATCTTGGAAATGAAATACTTTATGAAGAAGGTGTGGTAACCAAGCTTCGTAATAAAGATATACATACCATTAATGGCACGAAATATATTCTGGTTGAATATAATATACGTACGCCATATGCGGAAATCCTTCATTCTATAGATGAGATAACTGCTGCCAGGTATTGGCCTATCATAGCACATGTTGAAAGATATCATGCTCTTGAAGGTGACCTCAATAGAATTCAGGAGCTGATAGATAAGGGATGTCTGCTTCAGATGAATATCTCCAGCGTAGAAGGCGGTTTTTTAAATGAAAACAAACGCTGGTGCAGAAAGCTTATCAAAAATGGTTATATAACACTTCTGGGAACAGATGCTCACAATAGTGACTCCCGTGCTCCTTATACAGTTGATTATATAAACTGGATAAGGAAAAAATGCGGTGATGAAGATGCTGCCTGGATGCTTGAAGAAGCGGCCAAGCTTGTGGTTGATGGCAAATATATTGATTAAATACAGAGGAAACATTGATGAACAAGAATGACGAAATAGAAATAGATCTTTTAGAACTCCTGGGAGTCCTGATTCATAGAATCTGGATACTGATTCTCGCGACAGTTCTCGGACTATCCATAGCAGCAGGAGTAACTACTCTTTTTATAAAACCTGTCTACAGTTCTACATCTATACTTTATGTTCTTACAAAGACAACGAGTATAACATCTCTTTCAGATATTCAGATGGGTACATCACTTACACAGGATTATATGGTAGTTATTACCAGCCGTCCTGTTCTTGAAAAGGTTATAGACAATCTTGGACTTGATATGGGATACGGTGAGCTTAAGTCAAATGTATCTGTAAATAACCCTGCAAATACAAGATTCCTGGAAATCACGGTTAATTCCGGGGATGCATATCTTTCTAAAAAGATAGTCGATGAAATTGCTGATGTAAGTGCTGAGAGAATGGCAGAGGTTATGGAGACACAGGCTCCCAATATCATGGATTATGGTCAGATTCCAAATTCTCCATCATCTCCGAATCTTATAAAGAATTCTATAATAGGTGCAATGATAGGCTTTATCATCGCTGCCGGTATTATTATAGTAATATATCTGCTTAATGATTCTATTAAGACCAGTGAAGATGTAGAGAGATTCCTTGGACTGAATACTCTCGGACTTATTCCACTTGATGAAGGTGTTTCCAAGAGAAAAACTCATGGACACGACCCTTCAAGAACAAAGAGAAGAAAGCAGGTAAGAAAAGATGTCAAATGAGATAAAATTTGAAAATCTTAAAGACCAAAGCTTTAAGGTTAATGAAGCCTATAAGAGAATTAGAACAAATATCAGCTTTTCCGGAGATAATATAAAGGCTATTGCCATTACAAGTAGTATTCCTAACGAAGGAAAAACTGACGTTAGCTTTAACATAGCCAGGTCTATGGCGGAAGATGGTAAAAAGACCATATATATCGATGCGGATATAAGAAAGTCTGTAGTTCTTTCAAGATATGGTGTTGATAAAGAAACTAAAGGCCTTACACATTATCTTTCAGGTCAGATAAAGAATTATAATGATATAATATATTCAACTAATATCGAAAATATGGAATGTATCTTTACAGGTACAAAATCTCCAAATCCGGCAGAGCTTCTTGGAAGTTTGAAATTTGAAACATTAGTTAATGCTTTAAAAGAAAACTATGATTATATTATCATCGACTGTCCACCACTTGGATCTGTAATTGATGCGGTTTTGGTTGCAAAAGTTTGCGATGGCGCTATAATTGTAATTGAGACCAATAACGTCAGCTATAAGATAGTTCAGAATGTAAAAAAACAGCTTGAACGGGGTGACTGCAAGATTCTTGGAGCTATTCTTAATAAGGTTGAATCAACCGGAAAAGGTTATTATGGTTACTATTATAAACGTGGCTATGGTTATGGCTACGGCTATTATGATAGTTATGGCAGCTATGGGGAGTACGGAAACGAAGAAGCGTAGATTTTTTGTTAGTTTAAGAATGTTTTAAAAAGTCGAGGGGTATATGGAAGAAAGTACTAAAAAATCCGTTAAAAAACCGGATCTTATGAATCTGCTGATCTTTATTTTAGATTACTTAGCGATAGTTGTGTCATATTTTGTTGCACTTGCATCATTATTTGATTTCGATATTAAATATGCAATACTGGAATATGATCTGGCAATTTATCAGGTAACACCATTTTATGCTATGGGCGTTTGTATACTTTTCTTCTTCTTTAAGCTCTATAATAATGGTGATGGCACCAAGAGGATGAAGGAGACGGTACGACTGCTTCTGGCAAACTTTATCTCTGTTGTAGTTTATATAACCATAATGATGATCCTGAAAACTGATTATCCTTATGCATTTTATCTGATAGGTGGATTGCTCCAGTTTTTCTTTACAGCAGGCATAAGATTCATATTCAGATTTTTCAAGCATTTAGATTAAGTATACAACCTGCCCGAAATATTTATATTTCGGAGCAGGTTTTTTTATATAGATTATATATATTTTTTTCTATATATTATAATTTTTTACTTGCTTAAAATACATTATGTGGTACAATTCTTTTTATAAGTCACATCATATAGGAGTAGAT
>CADBMW010000193.1 GCA_902795855.1 uncultured Lachnospiraceae bacterium | reverse complement strand
GGTTACTGAGATATGCATCAGAATTTGCAAGGGATGTAGGAAGTCCCATATCCATTACAACATTGATAAGATCCAGATATCCAAGAAGTGCCTTATCAAAATTCTTAGGTCTATCATCATCCTCAAGTATCTGATAGCTTACATTTATAAGAAGCGGTGCTATACGCTCACCGATGAGCCTCATAGCCTCTCCGAATTTTTCACGCTGATATAAATAAATAAGCCAGATGCTGTATCTGTAAATACCTGTTGTATTTATTGGTGCATCAATATCAGACGGTTCAATATCACCATAGACAAATTTGAAAAGTGGCTCAATCCACTCATCTATTTCATATCTGCCTTTAGCCTTGATATTTTCATCAACAAATTCACCAAGTTCGTACAACTTTGCACATTGAGATTTAACATCCTCATCAACGCTCATACTCTTCAGGTCAAAATTGCTGTCCTTCAGATAATCAATAACAAGAGCGTAGAAACCATCCTCAACCTGCTCATTAAGGAATCTTATAAGTAACCCCTTATTATTAGAAGCCGCTATGGATAGAACATTATTATCACTGCCCGTAATATTAGCTGGTAATGCCATATACCATTCCCTCCTCATAAAATATAGATAAATTAATGAATAACTAGGCTGTTTTTCGCCTAAACACCCATAACTAATTTTACTTTAATTAAAAAATAGTGTCAACGTCATTTTGGCAATTTTTTACTAAATATTTTGTTAGTTTTGCACAAGACCAGCCATTTTGAGAATTGCCATAGCATTTCTGGTGGTACATCTTCCATCCTTAATCTTGTAATCAAATTTAAGAGTATTATTTTTGTAATATTCTTCAAAATGATAATTGTCAACATCAGCCCCCGACTGAGTCTTAAGCTCGCAGAGTTCAAAATCATGAGTGGTTACAATAACCATGGCATTTCCGGCAGAAAGCTTGGAAAGAGCTTCCTTTGAACCCACTATTCTATCAGCAGAATTAGTGCCCTTGAATATTTCATCTATAAGACAGAGAGCCGGAACTTTTGGATTTGATTCAACATATTCAGCCATTTCCTTGATTCTGAGGATTTCAGCATAGAAGGTGGAAATACCGCCGGAAACATCATCCATAACTCTCATGGATGTAAATACTCTCATAAAAGGAACACTGAAATACTCAGCACACACAGGACTTCCTGTAAATGCAAGTACCATATTAAGGGCTATGGTTCTAAGGAATGTAGTCTTACCTGACATATTTGATCCGGTTATAACGGTTAGGGAGCCGGTAAGCTTGGCATCGTTGCTGATAACAGTCTGCTGATTCAGAAGAGGATGATAAACACTTTTCATTTCAAGTCCGAGATCAGAGGAACCCTTTCTAATAACGGGCTTTACTGTTTTTCTTACCATAGAAAGCACTGAAAGGGACATAAGTTCTTCAACATCAGATATGATATCCAGTGATTCTTCAAACACGCCTTCATTTTTACTACTCCATTTATAGGCAGCAAGTGCTATAAAATAATCCCATCCGAAGAAACCGGAGAGAATCATATGAACTAACGGATTAAAGGCTATATTATTGAAAGCACCAATGGTTCCAAGACTGCTTATGGCAGAAAGGATTCCATCATGACCTTTAACTCTTTCATTGATTTTCTTCAAAAGAGAGGAAGAAAACTCCTCTTCTCCTATAAGCTTCAAAAGCTTATGATAGTCCCCTGCCACTCTTCCGTATTTAATAACCGGAGCCACCAGAGCTTCAATAGCCCCCTGAGGTCCCCAGGTCATTACCATACCGGCTATAAATGTTATGATAATTAGTGAAGGATTTAAATCCTTGATCAATACAAGTGAAATAGCCAGAATATTGATAGTAGGAACAATAAGCATCATAAGATACATCCAGAACGGAAAACTATCAGGCCTTGTGTTTTTCTGTTCATCCTTCTTCTGTTCTTCCTCATCTTCTTCATTAAGATCCGGACGTCTCAGGTTGTCACGCTCTATCCTTTGAACTATTCTTTCAGATGTGGCCTCAAAGTCCAGAACAAAACCGGTCTTTTCCTTAAGCTCTGTTATAGCCTCGAACCTGTCCTCTATAGAAGAATCTCCTGCCCCCGTAAGGGTAAGGGTATTTGCAAGTTTTGTTTTACCCTCTGTTGTATGAGCCACATTAATGAGCTGGAATAAAGAGGATTTTCCAAGAAGATCAAGGTCGTGAGCAATAGACGGAGTTTCCTTAGTTATAAATTCAGAACCATCATTTTTAAACTCTCTCCACTCTTCTGAAAACCTCATGAGAAAGCGGTTTATTACCGTGGACTTAGCCTTAAGTCCCAGAAGATTTTCATCTACCCTGCCGTGATATCTGACCAATGCAACAAATCCAGCCACAGCAAGAACAAATAATGCAATCACAAGAAAGCTTTTATATTTAATTGCTAAAAACAAAAATACAACTGCAATAAAAAAGATGACCAGCCTGACTCCTGCCACTCTGGAAAATGCTCTATCCAGCTGAAGTCTCTGCCGCTCAACCTTCTTTTTTTCCTCTATCAATATGTCCTTCATTGTAAAATCCTCCAAGAAAAATACAGTATACATAATTTAACATAACTTACAAAACTTTAAAAGTGTTTATTGATTTTTTTATAATCATGACTTAAAATATTTTCTATATAAAATCACAAAGAAAGGCGGGTATGTTACATATGGCTAGACGTAGCATTTTGGGAGGTTTACTTACCGTAACAACTGCAGCAGCCGCTGTAGCTGGTGTATGTTATCTTTTTAAAGAGGAGATAAAGGAAACAAAAACCTATAAGGATCTTGATGAAAAATATGATGTAGATAAAAAAATCAAAGAGTATTCAAAAAAAGCCAAGGATACTGCTTATGATCTGAAAGATAAGGCAAAGGTTGCAGCTAAGGATATCAAAACAAAGGCTGATGAATGGAAAGCAAGCAACGATGATACAATATTCGAGGATGACGAGATAATAATCGATGGAGATTCATCCGAAGAAAGAGATTATGTTTCTATTCTTGCCGATGACGAAAATGCTGCTGAGGAAGCCAAGGAAGCAGTTGCTGATAAAACCGAGGAAGTTAAGGATGCGGTAGCCGATAAGGTTGAAGAAGTAAAGGAAGAAGCCGTTGACAAGGTTGAAGATATCAAGGAAATGGTTGCTGACAAAGCTGAAGATATCAAGGATATCGCTGAAAACACTGAAAACATCGAAATGGATTGATACTATAGATAGACAAAAAGAAGAACCGGTTATAAAGCCGGTTCTTCTTTTTTGTTTACTTCACTTCTCTTTGTTTGAAGCCAGGAGCTGATAAATAGTGTGATTAAGGATATAAGGATCAATACTATAGATACGATTTTAGTCAGACCTATAAAGAATATCCTGTTTTTCGGATACTGGGTCTCATCTAATATCACATCATGAACATATCCATCCAGAACATTATCTCCCAGTTTTATGATGGAACTATATTCCTTTTGAACACTTTCACTTATAGCATTATCCTGAACAATCCTGGCATATATTTCAATTCCTGCTTCACCTGATTCTAATCTGGCCGCAGTATCATTTAAAAGGCCATACAGCATCAGCTGATTATCATTAGTTCTATAATAATACTTTCCTATAACTTCCCCGTCTTTTTTAATATCAAATCCGCTGTATATCAGGTTATCATCCAGATCCAGATAAACATTTTCTCTGCCAAGACGAAGAAATATATCCCCATCAGAGATATCCTTTAACTGATATACCTTATTCTTTTCCAGGAGGCTTAACTGGGAAGCTATAACAAAAAGCATAGCCGAAATAACAAACGCAGGAATCATATATATTAAGTTTTTTAAAAACTGACGTTTAAACATTATTTTGCAACTATGTTTATTATCTTTCCGGGAACATAGATTTCCTTGATGATAGTCTTTCCATCAAGTCTTGAACCAAGAGCCTCCTTAGCAGCAGAAAGTATCTCATCCTTTGATGCATCTGCAGGCACATTTATTGTAAGTCTTGTCTTGCCCATTACCTGTACAGGAAGAGTTATCTCTGCAGTTTCAAGATGCTTCTCATCAAATTCAGGCCAGGTTTCATTAAATACAGTATCCGTTCCGCCAAGCATCTCCCAGAGTTCTTCACCAATATGAGGAGCAAATGGAGCTATAAGTCTTGCAACAACCTTCAGAGTCTCCTTATCTACTCCTGTAGTTTTTGTAAGCTCTACAAATTTATTGTTATATTCCATAAATGCAGAAATAACTGTATTCAGATTAAAGCTTTCAAGACGTTCTGTAACAGCCTTTACAAGACCATTACGAAGTCTCAGCAGCTCATCATTTTCCTGAACGTCCTTATCTGCATTATCAAGAACAACATTGTAAAGTCTTTTGATAAATCTGTAGATACCATCTATTCCGGCATCATCCCAGATTGCATCTGCTTCAGGAGGACCAACAAAAAGCTCATAAAGTCTCAGAGTATCACAGCCATAATCTCTTACTATGTCATCTGGAGATACAATATTTCCAAGAGATTTACTCATTTTGGTTGGCTTACCTGTTACTCTGTCACGTCCACAGATCATTCCCTGATTGAAGAGCTTGTTAAATGGCTCATCAAAGCCTACTACTCCGATATCGTAAAGGAATTTTGTCCAGAATCTTGAGTAAAGCAGATGAAGAACTGCATGTTCTACACCACCTATATACATATCTACAGGAAGATATTTATCTGCCTTTTCACGTGATATAAGTTCTTTATCATTATGTACATCCACATATCTCAGGAAGTACCATGACGATCCTGCCCACTGCGGCATAGTATTTGTTTCACGTTTAGCCGGACCACCACACTGAGGACAAGTGCAGTTTACCCACTCATCTATTGCAGCAAGTGGTGATTCACCTGTACCTGTAGGCTCATATTTTTCAACATCAGGAAGTCTAAGTGGAAGCTCTTCTTCAGGAACAGCTACGCATCCACACTTCTCACAGTGAACTATAGGAATTGGCTCACCCCAGTATCTCTGACGGGAGAATACCCAGTCACGAAGCTTATAGTTTGTAGTAGCCTTTCC
>CADBMW010000192.1 GCA_902795855.1 uncultured Lachnospiraceae bacterium | reverse complement strand
TTATATTCTTCCACCAGCTTTAATGCAGCCTCATGTTTTATCTGAGCTTCTATAACCTCATGTCTGAGTTCATATAGCTGCTGTTCCTTATCACTGTTATCCCCTACCACTTCATCAGCCTTTGATTTAGCTTTGAAATAGTCATCTGCTATATTCAGTGCAAGCAGAATCCCCTGGTATTCCACATTCATTCTTCTATACTCTTCAGAGGATTTGCACTCTGCAATTTTACCATTTATATATGTAGCTACATTCTGCAGATAATCTTCTCCTTCATATCCGCTAAGAGTGTATACTTTATTATTGATCACTACCGGAATATCTGTTTTTGACTGTCCCATACTACACCTCACTTAATTCAATTCCAAAATGTTTATATGTTTTTTCAGATGCCATTCTTCCCCGGGGAGTTCTGTTAATGAGACCATTCTTTATAAGATATGGTTCATATACATCCTCTATGGTTCCGGGATCTTCGCCAATTGCTGCCGCAAGAACCTCCAGTCCCACAGGACCGCCTCCGAAATTATTGATTATGGTAAGAAGAATATTTCTATCTGTATCATCAAGACCGAAGCTGTCAACATCAAGTCTGTTAAGAGCCTCATTGGCCACATTATAATCTATATTACCTGCATGTTCAACCTCTGCAAAATCTCTTACTCTTTTCAGAAGTCTGTTTGCAAGTCTCGGAGTACCTCTTGATCTCTTGGCAATCTCAAGAGCCCCCTCATCATTTATAGAGGTTCCAAATACTCCTGCAGACCTTATGATAATGGTCATCAGATCGCTGACATTGTAAAACTCAAGACGATTCACAACTCCAAATCTGTCTCTCAGTGGAGCAGAAAGCATACCTGCTCTTGTGGTTGCTCCTATAAGAGTAAACCTGGGAATGTCCAGTCTTATGGACTTTGACTGTTCTCCCTTGCCTATGATTATATCTATGGCAAAATCCTCCATGGCAGGATAAAGAACTTCCTCAACCTGTTTATTTAATCTATGTATCTCATCAATAAAGAGAACGTCCCCTTCAGACAGCTGACTGAGAATCGCAGCAAGCTCTCCCGGTTTTTCAATGGCAGGACCTGAAGTAACCTTGATATTTACTCCCATTTCCTCTGCCACTATGGTAGCAAGAGTTGTCTTACCAAGTCCCGGCGGCCCATATAAAAGCACATGATCAAGAGATTCATGTCTCCTTTTAGCTGCTTCGATAAAAACCTCAAGATTTTTCTTAACCTTGTCCTGTCCGATATAATCCTTCAGACATCTGGGTCTCAGTGTCTTTTCAATGGATTCATCCTCTCTGGTTGTATCTGTAGTAATAATACGTTTTTTCATAATTTTCCTGTTTCTGTATTACTTTATAGTAATGCCGCTTTACATATTTCTAAGAGCAGCCATAATAATCTGTTCAGTGGTCATCTTATCACTGTCTTTAACTCTTCTGACAGCCTTCATAGCTTCTGAAGCCGGATATCCCAGCTCCTTAAGAGCTTCTATAGCCTCTGACTCAGCGCTTCCGGAAGAAGCAGAAACAGCAAAGTCTAAATCTGCATTATCGAATATGCTACCCTCTGTGCTAACCTTATCTCTCAGCTCCAGAACCACCTTCTGAGCTGTTTTTGAGCCTATACCATTTGCCTTGGATATAGCCTTTGAATCATTGGAAATGATGGCAGCTATTAGATTATCAGGCCCCAGTTCATTAAGGATGGATAATCCTCCCTTAGGTCCTACACCACTTACTGAAAGCAGCTGTTTATAAAGAGTTTTTTCCTGTTCAGAAAGAAATCCGTATAGCTTCATGGAATCTTCCTTGACATCCATATAGGTTACTATCTTTACCTCTTCATGTATGGAAGGAAGTCTTTCTATTACATAGAGGCAGGTAAGTATCTCATAGCCTATACCATTTGACTCAACCACAATACTGTCAGTTTTCTTTTCTTCCAGGGTTCCGCGAATATATGCTATCATTTTATGCTCCACTCAGAAAAAGGAGTGCCGCCATATTGCAGCACTCCCTTATACTTCTTAAATCTCATTTTACAGGAACTCGAAGTCGTCTGCTCCTTCTTCCTCTCCATCACCGATCATAACTTTGTTAGGTTTTCTATTATCTTCGATTTCTCCAACAAAGACATCATCACCGTCTCCGAAGACATCATCATTTGACTGCTGGAAGAACTTGGAAGCAGCTGAACCACTATCCTCTGTCTTTTCTGTCTTAACTTCTTCAAAAGCAGATGCAGCTGACTCAGGCTTTGAATCTGAACCTTCAACACCTGCTAACTTATCACCCTCAGCCTTAGCAGCATTTATAATGTCTGCTGCAGTCTTACGTGCTTCAGCAAGTATACGTTCCTTTTCAGCTTCAGCTGCACTTGTATCAATTGATCCGCCTGATTTGTTCTCAAGCTCGAATAGTTTAACTCTATTCTCTTCTATAACCTTATTCAGCTTATCTTTTTCTTCACGAAGTTTTTTGTTCTCAGTGAATAACTCATCATAAGCTCTATAAACTGTATCTACATACTGTTCTACGTCACCTTTCTTATATCCAAAAAGGCCTGTTCCAAAGCTCTGTGACTTAATATCCATTGGTTGCATCATAGTAAACTTTACCCTCCAAACACTTTTTTAGCACATGTTATGTGCACAGCCTTAATTGATTATAACATATTTTCGGTCAGTTTCAACATTATTTTTATAATAAATTTTTATACTCTGTTACACTTATCTGCTTCTTCGATAATGCATTATTTCACTTATATAGGCGGTAATATACTCTTTCAGAAGGCTCTTTGTTCCGAGAAATGCGTCATTTAGCATGACAAAACCTGCTTTATCCCTTGCCTTTTCCTTATAAACAGTTATCTTATCCGGCACTTTTAGAGGCCCCGGCACAAAATATCCTGCCGCCTCTTCATATCCGTCTTTCTCACTTGTTCCATAATAGTATCTCAGTGCCCCCTCTGAAACAGGAATGGAAATTTTACCATTTTTACCATCAATATCAAGATCTGTCTGATCCATCATGGCGGCTACCGGTCTTACAAGTTCAAATCCCAGTTTAAAATCAACTTCAAATCTGAGAACCGAACTATTTGGCCTTACGCGGGTATTCATTCCGGTTATTTCCAGATCACCTGAACACATCAGATTATAGCCAAGGGTTGAAGAAAGATATATCATTCCCTCCATATCATCTCTGTTATGCCTCAGAACCAGCTCCCGGCTCTTTTTATCTCCGGAAGCAAGATATCCCAGATACACATCGATCAGCTGACCACCATTATACATATCTACTCTGTTAAGACCTATGTATCTTTCAATTGTCTTCTGTTTAAGATTGGGTAGTCCCAGAGAATTCTTATACGGTCTGATATTTTTCAGAAGATCAAAGCTTTCCACTTTGCTAAAATTATTTGCCATGGATATATGATATTTTCTCTCAATGGTATCCATTCTTTTCTCAATATAAGGAATATCAAAGGTATCTCCGTTAAACTCAATAAGGATATCCATCTCCTCTAATATGCTGTGGAGATTTCTTATCATCTCAGGTTCTGATCTGCCATCATCATTAAACAGCTGGATTATCTTCCATGAACCTTCCTCGAAAATATTTATACCAATGATATATGTAAAAGACTTAAGCGGCGAAAGTCCGGTGGTTTCTATGTCGAACATACAAACCTTTTTATCGCCAAAATAGCGATGCACAAGGTCGTACATCGCTATTTTATCATTTGGAATTATTTCAGTTATTTTTTCCATGCCTTTTCCTATTTTGCCATCGCATTATTATTTACATGAGGAGCATTCTTCTTCGGGGTTACCTTCTGAACATGTCTTCTCTTATTCTCAGCGGAAGCAGTATTCACCTTATGAGAAAGCTCGCTGTATTTTGAATAAAGAGACTGTGCCCCATTTTCAACCAGCTCCTTCTTTATCACGCTGTTGATACCCGGAGTACTCATCATTTTCTTAAATGCAGGTGACTGCTTTATGATGCTTACACTCTGAGCCACGGTTCTTCTGTCCGTCGCATTTAAAAATACATTACTATCTATATATCTGTCAACATTATTTCTAATTCCGGAGAAATAGATAAGGCAGGCTATATCATCCACATTTTTAGGATTATTTATCACCTTGTCCTTCTGAACAGCCACCAGCTTCTCAATCTTTCCCGCAGGAATCTCATTTAGACAATCCTTCTGGAATGCATCCAGAGTCTGAGCAAGCTTTTCAGTATCCTTATTAAAATCTTCAAAGCCTGTAAGTGAGTTTGCAGCCTTATTACGAAGCTCCACCATCTTACGAACATCCTCTGTCGGAATAATTCCAGTGGCCCTAAACTTTTCGCTTACCTCTTTTGATTTTTCCTTAAGCGCCTTAGTATGCTTAAATGCATCCTTAACTTCCTCAGGAATTTCTTCCTTCTTTTCTT
>CADBMW010000191.1 GCA_902795855.1 uncultured Lachnospiraceae bacterium | reverse complement strand
TGCCGGCGGCGGGGGTCGAACCCGCACGGTGTTGCCACCAACAGATTTTGAGTCTGCCTTGTCTGCCAATTCCAACACGCCGGCGAATAGATGCTTTTCTTAAGCATTAAGAGTTTATCATAAAGACATTATTTTTGTCAACGGAAAGGA
Source organism: uncultured Lachnospiraceae bacterium (assembly GCA_902795855.1). GTDB lineage: Bacteria > Bacillota > Clostridia > Lachnospirales > Lachnospiraceae > Eubacterium_Q. The sequence continues at coordinate 31,281 of CADBMW010000191.1, read as the reverse complement.
AGAATATGAATATACTTGTAACCGGAGGAACCGGATATATAGGCTCACATACAGTTGTAGAGCTTATCAAAGCAGGACATGATGTAGTAATATTTGATAATCTTTATAATTCAAAGGAGATAACTCTGGATTATATAAAAAATATCACCGGAGTTAAGCCAAAGTTTTATAAGGCTGATATGTTAAATCCGGATGAACTGGAGGTTGTATTTAAAGAAAATACCTTCGATGCAGTTATCCATTTCGCCGGACTTAAGGCTGTAGGAGAATCAGTTCAGAAGCCGCTTCTTTATTATGAAAATAACATTTCCGGAACTATAAACTTATGTAAGGTTATGAATAAATATAACTGCAAGAAGATTATATTCTCTTCATCAGCTACAGTTTATGGTTCACCAAAGAGCTGCCCTATAACTGAGGATTTCCCACTTTCAACTACAAATCCTTATGGAACTACAAAGCTTTATCTTGAAAGAATTCTCAGCGATCTGACAGTTCCTGATAAGGACTGGAAGGTAATACTGCTCAGATACTTTAATCCAATTGGTGCAGATGAAAGTGGACTTATCGGAGAATCTCCAAATGGTATACCAAATAATCTGATGCCATATATCATTCAGGTGGCATTGGGCAAGCTTCCTGAGCTGGGAGTTTTCGGAAATGATTATGATACTCCTGATGGAACAGGTGTCAGAGATTATATTCATGTAACAGATCTGGCTCTGGGCCATGTGGCTGCATTAAACAGGATTGACAAGACAGAGGGTGTGGATATCTATAACCTGGGTACAGGAACAGGCTACAGCGTTCTGGATATTGTTAAAGCCTTTGAAGCAGCAAATAATATAAATATCCCATATTCAATTAAACCAAGACGTGCCGGTGATATAGCAATGTGCTATGCTAATCCAACAAAGGCAAAAGAGGAGCTTGGCTGGGAAGCAAAATTCGATCTCGAAAGAATGTGTAAGGATTCCTGGAGATTCGCAGAAACAACTTTAAGGAAAGAAGTATAAGATAATCACTGATTATCTGGTAATAATATGTCAAAAAAAGACATCATAGAAGATAACAGAATAAAGGAAGATAAAAGAAGCAGTTCTGCCAGACGAAATGATAATCGTCGACAGAGAAATATTCAGCTTGCTGTGGCATGTGCCATATTCTCCATTATTATAATCATAGGAACTGCATTTGTGGTAGTTCATTCCCTTTCTGATAAGGAAAAACTGAGAGAAGAAGGTATAGCTGCTTTTAAAAGCGGAAATTATAACGAAGCTATAAATGATTTCAAAGCTTCTCTTGAGCTTAAGCAATGGTTTTCTGAGAAGATGGATATAGACACAAAGCTTTATATGGCCGCTTCTTATATGAGAAACGGTGATTATCTTCCGGCTCATGATATATATAATGAGTTTATAATAGATAATAATCCAACATCCCTGAGTAATGAAACTCTTCAGCAATATGAACAGCTTGCATCAGCCCTTGATAGTATAAAGAGTGGCAATATAAATGAAAAAGAAGTAGAGAGTCTTCAGGGAGAGCTGGAAAAGGGAAATAAAAGTGTAAATCTTTTCCTTGGTCTTTGTTATCAGCAGATGGGCATGTATGATGAAATGCTTCAGGCTTTCAATGAATATACTGATAATTTTGGAATGAATACCTATGTATCCTATCAGTTATCATCATATTATCTTGATAACAATGATGTGGAAAATGCTGTAACCATGATAAATAAAGGTCTTGCCTGCAGTGATGATCTGTATAAGGACAAGATTATGTTTAATGATATAGTGGTTTCCGAAACAAAACTGGAATATGGAAATGCTCTGGATAAAGCCCAGAAGCTGATAGATGAATATCCTGATAATGATATATATCAGAGTGAATATGATTTCTTATATTCCAGAATAAACATGGATACGGAACCTGTACATACTAAAACAGATGCTGAGTGAGATAATTTATGAAATTGCCGGATAGCTACAAATCGAAAATGATGAATCTGCTGGGTTCAGAATATGAAGCCTATGAGGCTTCACTTTCTGAACCCTTAAATCATTGTTTAAGGGTAAATACATTAAAGATTTCAGTTGATGATTTCCTTAAAATATCACCTTTTAAGCTTACTCCGGTACCCTGGTGTTCCAATGCTTTTTATTATGATATAGACGTTGACTCACCATCAAAGCATCCCTTTTACTATGCAGGACTTTATTATCTTCAGGAAGCAAGTGCCACACTTCCAGCTGCAACTATTCCCATAGAAGAGGGAGATTTTGTGCTGGATATATGTGCCGCTCCCGGAGGCAAATCCACTGAGCTTGCAGCCAGATTAAAAAACACAGGAATTCTTGTTACCAATGATATAAGTGCCTCCAGATTAAAGGCTCTTCAAAAAAATCTGGAAGCCTTCGGTGTAGAAAATGCCGTTATAACCTGCGAGACTCCGGATAAGCTGTCAGAAAGCTTCGAAGGTTATTTTGATAAGATACTTATAGATGCTCCATGCTCCGGAGAGGGAATGTTCAGAAAATCTACTTCCATGATTTCTGCATGGGAGCTTAATGGAAATGAAAAGTTTGCAGAAATTCAAAGAAGCATACTGAAGGAAGCTGTGAAAATGCTTAAACCCGGAGGTATGATACTTTATTCAACCTGTACCTTTGACCCAAGAGAAGACGAGGAACAGGTAAGATATCTTCTCGCCCTGGATGAAAGTCTTGAAGTAAAGCCTATAAAGATGTATGAGGGCTTTGAAAAGGGACATAGTGATTGGCTTGATATGTTTAATGGAGCTGCAGATGATATATCTGATTCCCAGGATTCATTAAATCTTTCTTATACAGCCCATCTGTTTCCTCACAGAGTAAAGGGAGAGGGGCATTTCGTTTCACTAATTGGCAGCATATCTGAATCTGATGCTGCAGATAGTAATAAAAAAATAAAAGGCAGAGGAACATCCTTTGATTTAAAGAAAGCTCCTATATGTCTTCAGGAATTTTTAAATAAGCTTAGCTGGGATGAGGATAAGCTAAACAGGCTCTGGCTAAGTAAGGATAAGCTTTTTCTGAATCCTGCCATAATACCGGATACAAAAGGTCTCAGAACCATGAGAACAGGTGTATATCTTGGTGAATTAAAGAAAAACCGATTTGAACCAAGTCAGTCTTTTGCTATGATCCTAAAGGACTCAGAGTTTGACAATACTATAAATCTTTCTGCAAAATCTCAGGCTGTATACAGATATTTGAGAGGAGAAACTCTGGATATTGACGAAATGACAGCTGATGATATCATTGGCAGTTCAGATATTAAAAATGGATGGACTCTGGTTGAGGTTGAGGGATATCCTCTTGGTTTTGCCAAGAATGTAAATGGAACATTAAAGAATAAATATCTGCCGGGATGGCGAATGCAATGAAAAAAATAGATGATTCAACCTACAAAGCTATAAAGTATGAGAAAAAGGCAGGTAAAAGGTCTTTAGCAAAGGATAGTGGATGCTATGGACATGTGAAGGGAAGAAGAAATTCCAGACTGATCATAGCCATTATTCTGTTATTGATGATCATATCTGATGTTTTATTCAGTGTTATGATATTTCATACAAGAAAGACCTGGCTTATAATCATAGCCTGCATTCTTTCCATACCATTTGCAAGGAATCTTATAGATTTCTTTATGTGCCTCAGATGTAAGCCTTTATCAAAGGAAGAATATGAAGAGGTGGAGCAGATAGCCAGAGACACAGGCAAAAAGCTTACATATGATGTTTCTATTACAGATGAAGACGGCCTTATATTTATTCCGACACTCATGCTGATGAATAATAATATAATAGCTTATACTCCCGGTGTAAAAGACACTAAGGAAAAAGAAAAAATAAAGCGTTATATAGATATGGTAAATGTTCAGGAAGAGGGAAAGGGCTACAGGATAGTCGTAACCGATAATCTGAATACCTTTAAAAAGGAAATAAATAAGATAAAAGAACCGGGTAGTGCAGGTAAAGAAAAGGACAGGGAAATGACCGAGAGACTGCTTAGTCTTGGTTTTTAAAAAAGGAATTGATATGCAGGAGATAATAATCACGAAAAATGAAGAAGGTTATAAGCTTCGAAAGCTTTGCATGAATTATCTTTCTCTTGCCCCTCAGTCCTTTATATATAAAATGCTGAGAAAAAAGAATATAGTTCTAAATGATAAAAAGGCAGATGGTAATGAAGTACTGAAGATAGGTGACTCCGTAAAGTTTTATATGCGGGATGAAACCATAGCCGGCTTCCAGAACATATCATCAAATAAAGCTATGGATAAAATCAATATTAACCCTCTTGAAATAGTATATGAGGATGATGATATGATCCTGGTAAATAAGCCTGCCGGAGTTTTATCCCAGAAGGCTTCAACTAAGGATGTATCCATAAATGAGATGATAATTGATTATCTGATTCAGACCGGAAGCATTTCTTCCGAAAGTATGAAAACCTTTAAGCCTTCGGTCTGCAACAGACTTGACCGAAATACCAGTGGTATCATTATGGCTTCCAAATCCCCTGCGGGAGCTCATTATCTGACTGAGGCCATAAGAAACAGAACCATAAAGAAATATTATATAACAGTAGTACATGGAAATGCGTCTATAGACGGAGTGCATAAAGCACTTCTGAGTAAGGACAGCAAAACCAATAAAGTAACTGTAACTGATCTGGTAAGATCAGATTCTAATGATTCTAAACAAAAGGGCGATATAATTATCACCGGAATTAAGAAGATGAAATATAATAGGGAACTTGATCTTTCTCTTCTTGAAATTGAACTTATAACGGGAAAGAGTCATCAGATCAGAGCTCATTTAAATTATCTGGGCTATCCAATAATCGGTGACACAAAATATGGTAATAAAGAAATAAATAGTTTGCTTTATAAGAAATATAAGCTGGAACATCAGCTGCTTACAGCCTATAAAGTAATATTTGAAGACGGAAAAAGCTATATGATAAATCCGCCTCATATCTATGAAGGATTATTTGGAAATGGCTACCTGGAAAACTAGAGGCCTTAGAGGCTCTGCCTTTGAAAGCCTTATTAATTCAACAAATGAATATTACAGGGATAAAGGACTTGCTTTAGTTCAGAAGATACCAACACCTATAACCCCGCTGCATTTTGACAGTGAAAGAAAGCTTATCACTGAAGCATATTTTGAAAAGGATTCTACTGTGGATTATATAGGAGTTGTTCAGGAAATCCCCATATGCTTTGATGCAAAGGAATGTAAAACAGATACCTTTTCGTTACAGAATATTCATGAGCATCAGTATAATTTTATGAAGGAGTTTGAAGAACAGGGAGGAGTATCCTTTGTTCTCATATTCTTTACCGATAGAAATGATATGTATTATATGAGATTTTCTGAATTACGGAAATACATTGAACGAGTAGAAAAAGAAGGGCATGCCCGGAATTTCAAATATGAGGAACTTGAAGACGATTATTTTCTCAGAAGCGATGGACCGGCCATAGTTCATTATCTTGAAGGCCTGAGTCTGGATATAGCTGAAAGAGATTAAATATAAAAAGGAGATTGATTCTATGTATGATTTTTTAAGAGCCGCAGCATGTGTACCTGATGTAAAACCAGGAGATGTTGAATATAATGTTTCTAAAATTCTTGAAAAGCTGAATGAGGCCTGTGAATATAAAGCAGCAGTAATAGCATTTCCGGAGCTTTCAGTAACAGGCTATACCTGTCAGGATCTGTTTTTCCAGGATACTTTATTAGAAGGAGCTAAAAAGGGTATAAGCGATATCCTGAATGCCACATATGGAAGAAATGAAATAATCGTAGTTGGTGCTCCCCTTAAACTGAGCGGAAGATTATATAATGGTGCTTTTGTAATGAATAAGGGAAAACTCCTGGGAATATCAATTAAGACCTTTATTCCAAATCATCATGAGTTTTATGAAAAGAGATGGTTCAGCTCTGCAAGAAGTCTTGATGTTTCAGCTGTTGAGTTTTCAGAGCTGGGAATCAGTTCAACAGAGGAATATGATTATAAGATTCCTGTGGGCAATAACATAATCTATGACATTGATTCAAAGATTAAATTCGGCGTTGAAATATGTGAGGATCTCTGGGCACCGGTATCACCTTCAAATATTCTTGCCACAGGTGGTGCTGAACTCATTATAAATATATCGGCAAGCAATGAAACAATTGCCAAAAGAGATTATAGAAAACAGCTTGTTAAGCAGCAGTCTGCTTCAAACATCTGTGAATATCTTTATGTATCAGCAGGTGCAACTGAATCCACTCAGGATCTTATATTCTCAGGTCATTGTATAATGGCTGAAAATGGTGCACTTCTGAATGAAAACCGTGACTTTATAGCTTCAGATTATATAATGATAGCTGATATGGATCTTGGAAAAATCCGTCATGACAGACTTGTATCCACAACCTTTGCAGATTCCAAGGATATGCTTTATGACGAGATAAACAGTATCGTAACATTAAAGGTTGCAGATATAGATATACCAGATTGTGATGGTGAATATCTGATAGTTCCTAAGAAACCATTTATTCCTGCATCAAAAAGCAAAAGAGTTAAACGATGCAGTGAAATATTTGATATGCAGGTGGCAGGTCTTGTTAAGAGACTCAGTGTAACTAATTCCAAGCCTGTAGTAGGTGTATCCGGGGGAATGGATTCAACCCTTACACTTCTTGTGGCTGCAAGAGCACTTGAGAAGCTGAAGAGAGATAGCTCAGAATTAATTGCCATTACTATGCCGGCCTTCGGAACATCCGACAGAACCTATAATAATTCTCTGGAGCTTATAAAAGCCCTTGGTACAGAGCCAAGAATCATAGACATAAAGGATTCCTGTATTCAGCATCTGAAGGATATCGGTCATGATACAAAAACTAAGGATGTGACCTATGAAAATGTACAGGCCCGTGAAAGAACACAGGTGCTTATGGATGTGGCTAACAAAGAAAATGGTCTGGTTGTCGGTACAGGAGATCTAAGTGAGCTTGCTCTGGGATGGTGCACATATAATGGTGACCAGATGAGCATGTATGGTGTAAATGGTTCCATACCTAAGACTCTGGTTCGCTGGATGATAGATTCCATAGTTGAAAGTGATATATTCCCGGATGCAAATGATGTGCTTCGTGATATACTGGATACTCCTATCAGTCCGGAGCTGCTTCCACCTGATGAGAATGGAGAAATCAGCCAGAAGACTGAAGATGCAGTAGGACCTTATGAGCTTCATGATTTCTTTATATATTACAGTCTCAGATATGGATTTGGTCCATCCAAGATATTCTATCTTGCAAAGAAAGCATTTAAGGAAGAATATACAGAAGAAGTAATAAAGAAATGGATGACTATGTATTATAAGAGACTATTCTCGCAGCAGTTTAAGAGAAGCTGTATGCCGGATGGTGTCAAGGTGGGATCAGTTTCCATGTCACCAAGAGGGGATCTTAGAATGCCAAGTGATGCATCAGCAGCATTATGGATGAAAGAAGTAGAAAGCCTATAAAGAAAAGCAGGTAATTAAATGAATAGTGTTGATTTTATAAATATTCCTCAGCAGGAGCCTGCAAGACAGGAATATTTCATGAATAAATGTAATGAATATGTTGAAGAGTTTATCATAAGGAACGGCAAAGCTCCTTCATTCTATGTTGCAACCTTTGGATGTCAGATGAATGCCCGTGATTCCGAAAAGCTTACAGGTATACTTGAAAGGATTGGATATGTCCAGGCCCAGAGTGAAGCTGATGCCAATTTTGTAATATATAACACCTGTACAGTTCGTGAAAATGCCAATATGAAGCTTTACGGACATCTGGGAGCTCTTAAAAAGAAAAAAGAAAATGACAAAGATATGATGATTGGTATCTGCGGATGTATGATGCAGCAGCCGGAGGTAGTAGAGCATATCAGAACCAGCTACAAATTTGTAGATGTGGTATTTGGTACCTTCAATTTTTATAAGCTGGCTGAGCTTCTTTATATGCGTCTTTCCGGAGATAAAACTCAGGTAATTGAGGTTCTGGATAAGCCTGAAGTAAACGTAGAGAATCTTCCGGAAAAAAAGAAATATAATTTTAAATCCGGCGTAAATATAATGTATGGATGTAATAATTTCTGCACCTACTGCATAGTTCCCTATGTAAGAGGCCGGGAGAGAAGCAGAACTCCTGAGGATATTCTGGAGGAAGTAAAAAAGCTCAGCGAAGAAGGCTTTGTTGAGATAATGCTTCTGGGTCAGAATGTTAATTCCTATGGAATAAACTTCCTGGGAGACAGCGCAATCATAGATAATAATCCTGATTACAGCTTCCCGGATCTTCTGGAGGATGTATGCAAAATTGATAAGATTAAAAGAGTTAGATTTATGACCAGCCATCCAAAGGATCTTTCGGATAAGCTTATAGATGTTATAGCCAGGAATCCAAAGATAGCGAGACATATACATCTGCCTGTTCAGTCAGGTTCCAGTCGGGTCCTTAAGGCCATGAATCGTCATTATACCAAGGAATCATATCTGGAGCTTGTGGAAAAGATCAAGTCAAGAATTCCTGATGTTTCACTTACTACCGATATTATGGTTGGATTTCCGGGAGAAACTGAGGAAGACTTCCAGGATACTATGGATGTGGTAAGAAAGGTTCGTTATGATCAGGCTTTTACCTTTATATATTCCATAAGAACGGGAACTCCTGCAGCTACTATGGAGCAGGTTCCTGAAGATGTTGTAAATGACAGATTTAACCGTCTTCTTGAGCTGGTTCGTGAAGTTTCTACTGAAACAAGTGCCCGGTTCGAAGGTCAGACTGTGGAGGTTCTTGTAGAATGCAAAAATGATCATATGGATGGTTATGTAACAGGAAGAATGGGACATAACATTCTGGTTCATTTTCCTGGAGATGAAGAGCTTATCGGTAAATTTGTAAATGTTAAGCTTACAGAAGCTAAAGGATTTTATTATTTGGGAGAGTTCATCAATGATTGACAAAACAAAGCTTTCACCCATGATGAGGCATTACCTCGATACAAAGGACGCTTATCCTGATTGTGTCCTTTTTTATCGTCTGGGAGACTTTTATGAGATGTTCTTTGATGATGCTGTAAATATATCCAGGGAACTGGAGCTTACGCTTACCGGTAAGGATTGCGGTCTGGAGGAGAGAGCACCTATGTGCGGAATCCCTTATCATGCTGCAGAGGTTTACATCGGACGTCTTATAGAAAAGGGCTATAAGGTTGCCATCTGTGAACAGGTGGAAGATCCAAAGCTGGCCAAGGGACTGGTTGAAAGAAAGGTAATCCGTGTTGTAACTCCCGGAACAGATATGGGAGATAATACCCTGTCGGAAGACCAGCATAACTATATAATGTCATTTTCCGAATATAAGGATAATTATGGTGTAGCCATTTCAGATATTTCCACCGGCGAATTTCTATGTACATCTGTATCTGACATGAATCAGGTTATGGATGAGATAACAAAATTCCAGCCAAGTGAAATACTCTATATGGAAAAAGGTACTTGGGTTAACAATAACTATATTATGTCAACCTTCAATGAATTAGTCACAAAATTATCCATTACAAAGAGTATTTTGGAGGACAGATTCTATAATATGGAATCTGCTGAAAAAAACATAAAACGTCAATTTGGTGTATCCGGAATAGAAGGACTTGGACTGAAGGATATTCCTGAAACCACAGCCGCCGCCGGAGCACTTTTAAATTATCTTTATGAGACACAGATGAGTACTCTGGAACAGATAAATCATCTGGAGGTTTACTTTTCAAAGGATTATATGATAATTGACAGCTCCACCAGAAGAAATCTGGAGCTGACTGAAACCATGAGAGATAATGCGAAGAGAGGTTCCCTTCTGTGGGTTCTTGATAAAACCAAGACAGCCATGGGTGCAAGACTTCTCAGAAGCTTTATTGAAACACCTCTTATGGATATTAAAAGAATAAATGATCGTCTGGATGCTATAGACAGTCTGAATGTAAATATCATTTCCAGAGATGAGCTTAGGGAATATCTTAGTTCTATCTATGATCTGGAACGTCTTATGACCAGAATATCCATGAGAACTGCTAATCCAAGAGATATGCTGGCATTTAAGACTTCACTGGAATATCTTCCTTTTATCAAAAGAATCGCCGGAGAAATGAATGGAACCATTCTTACTCATATTTATGAGGAAATGGATACTCTGGAGGATATTTATTCCTTACTGGACTCAGCAATAGATGAGGATGCACCTATTACCGTAAGAGAAGGTGGCATATTTAAAACAGGCTATAATCAGATAATAGATGATTACAGGGATAAAAAGCTTAATTCCAAGACTATACTTAGTGATCTGGAAAACCGGGAAAGAGAAGCTACGGGGATAAAGAATCTCAGGATTAAGTTTAACCGTGTCTTTGGATATTTCTTTGAGGTTACAAATTCCTTTAAGGATAAGGTTCCTGATTACTTTATAAGAAAACAGACTCTTACCAATGCCGAAAGATTTACTACTGATGAACTGGCATCCCTTTCATCTGAAATCCTCAGTGCAGAAGAGAATCTGTACGGGCTTGAATATGATGAATTTGTAAAGCTGCGTGATACCCTTAGTCTTGAAACAAAAAGGGTCCAGAAGACTGCAGCTAATATAGCCCTTATGGATGTACTGGCGTCCCTTTCAGTTATTTCTCTCAGAGAAAACTATGTAAGACCGGCACTGAATAATTCCGGATATATAGATATTAAAAATGGACGTCATCCTGTTATAGAGAAGGTACTGTCCAACGGTGAATTTGTACCAAATGATACATTTCTGGATAGCCAGGCAAATAGAATAATGGTTATTACCGGACCTAATATGGCTGGTAAATCTACTTATATGAGGCAGACTGCATTAATCTGTCTTATGGCTCAGATTGGTTCCTATGTACCTGCAGATAAAGCTGATATCAGCATATCTGACAGAATATTTACCAGAGTAGGTGCAAGTGACGACCTTTCTCAGGGCCAGTCCACATTTATGGTGGAAATGAGTGAAGTGGCAAACATTCTCAGAAATGCCACACGTAATTCACTTATCATAATGGATGAGATAGGAAGAGGAACCTCTACCTTTGATGGTCTTTCTATAGCCTGGGCAGTTGTTGAATATATAGCTGATAATGATATTCTGGGGGCGAAAACACTTTTTGCAACCCATTATCATGAGCTGACTCAGCTGGAGGATAAGCTTTCTTCGGTTAATAATTATTCAATTGCCATAAAACATGATAATGATAATCTGGTATTTCTTAGGAAGATAATACCCGGTGGAGCAGACCGCTCATACGGAATCGAGGTAGCCCAGCTGGCAGGCGTTCCTGCAATGGTTACCCAGAGAGCAAAAGAAATAGCTGCATTTCTTTCCGATGAAGATATTACGGGAAAATCCAGAGAGCTGGACGCTGTTACAACTCATAAAGTAAATGACAAATATGCTTTTACCAAGGCCGGTAAAAATGATACACCGGGACAGTTATCTTTATTTGCCACTACGGAAGAAATGAATATAACAAACGAACTAAAGAATATGGATCTGGATAATATGACTCCTGTAAAGGCATTACTTTATCTTCAGGAGCTTAAACAAAGACTTGGATAGGGATTAAATTATGATTCACGTATTAGATCAACATACAATAGATAAGATAGCTGCCGGTGAGGTAATAGAACGTCCTGCTTCTGTAGTTAAGGAGCTGGTGGAGAATTCCATAGATGCCGGAGCCACAAGGATTACCATCGAAATTTCAGATGGTGGAACCACCATGATCAGGGTTACTGATAATGGTTCCGGTATTGAGGCTGATGATGTGCGTAAAGCTTATATGAGTCATGCTACCAGCAAGCTTGATAATGTGGATGATCTTATGAACATCATGTCTCTTGGTTTCAGGGGTGAAGCTCTTTCAACCATAGCTGCTGTATCAGAAGTGGAAATGGTCACAAAGACTCACGAGGCCATGACCGGTATCAGATATGAAATCAAGGGCGGAAAGGAATATGATTTTAAGGAAATTGGTACTCCCGATGGTACAACCATTATAAGCAGAAATCTTTTTTATAATACACCTGCCAGAAAGAAATTTCTTAAGTCAAATATGACAGAAGGATCATATATAAATGACCTTATAACACATATAGCCCTTGCTAATCCTGATGTAGCCATAAAGCTGATTTCAAATTCCAAGACTATAATAGATACAAATGGGGATGGAAGACTTAAGGAGACGATATATAGTCTTTATGGCAAGGATATAACCAAAGGACTTCTTGAGGCTGTATATGAAACTGAAGATATAAAAATCACTGGTTATATCGGTAAGCCTTTTCTTTCAAAGGGTAACAGAAGCTTTGAGAATTATTATCTAAATAAAAGATATATCAAAAGCCCTGTGGTTAACCGTGCTATAGAAGAAGCGTATAAAACACATATAATGCAGCATAAATTCCCATTTACGGCGCTTTTTATCGAAGTACCTGCATATATGGTGGATGTTAATGTACATCCTGCAAAGAGGGAATTCAGATTCGATAATGAAAAGGCTCTCTTTAGTGCTGTTTATCATGCAGTGGCTGACGCTCTGGAGAAAAAGGAATTTATTCCTGATGCTGAAGCTGATTACAGCTTTAAGAGCAGACCTATAGCAAAAACTGTTGAAGAATCCAGACCATCCTTCGGTCCGAGCAGTATTCAGAATTATCAGAATAAAGATAGATCTATTCCAAATTCAGATTCATTTAATGAAAACAACTCTAAGTATAATTCTTCATTTAATAAAGAACTAAATGAAGTATCTGACAAAGATAACAATTCCAGCTTCATATCTAATGAAGGTAATGAATTATCGAATAATACAATATCAAATTCAGGTAACGGTTCATCAACAGATTTTAGTTCAGCACAAGAATCTACTTCAAAATCAGTACCTGCTCCAACTACGGTACCTGGTTTTGATAAAAATAAAAAGGGTGGAAATTCCTTCTCTATTTTAGAAAGCCTCCTGCCTCAGGAATACAGGGATAAGCTTAAGGAGTCCGTAAATAATGAAATATCACAGCCCCTTCCAAAGGGCAGCTATAAGCAGGAGGAGCTTATAGAAACCGGCTATCTTTCAGAAGAAGCCAGACCTAAACACAGAGTCCTGGGACTTGCATTTAAAACCTATTGGATTACTGAATATGAGAATAATCTTTATTTTATGGATCAGCATGCCGCCCATGAAAAAGTAAATTATGAAACCTTTTTAAAGGAATATAAGGAAAGAGTCATTCTTTCGCAAAATATCTTTCCGGCTGAGGTGGTGAGTCTTTCAGGAAGAGAGAAGCAGGCAGTTCTTGAACATTTGGATTATCTTCAAAAATCAGGCTTTGAAGTAGAAGACTTCGGCTCAAATGATATAAAGATTTCTGCTGTTCCCGCAAATATGCTGGGACTTAATCCACGAGATATATTTATGGAGATAGCAGCTTATCTTGCAGATGATATAACAGGACTTACGGAGGATATTTTTGTAAGAAAGCTGGCATCCATGGGATGTAAGGCCGCAGTAAAGGGCAACCAGACCATAACTATAGAAGAGGTTCAGGAGCTTATGGACAGACTTATGAAGCTTGATAATCCTTACACCTGTCCCCACGGTCGTCCCACACTTATAAAAATGAGTAAAGATGATCTGGATAAAAAGTTTAAACGTATAGTTGATTGATATTAGAAAAATGAGACAAACTATGACAAACAGCTCATATAACAATAAAAAACCACTGATAATTCTTACGGGGCCTACGGCAGTTGGAAAAACTGATCTTTCCATAAATCTTGCCAGAAAGCTGAATGCAGAGATTATATCAGCTGATTCAGCTCAGGTCTATAAAGGAATGGATATAGGCAGCGCCAAGATAACTAAGGAAGAAATGCAGGGAGTCAGGCATCATCTTATAGATATTATAGAGCCTGATGAGGAATTTGATGTTACCATCTTCCAAAGTCTGGCAAAGAAAGCCCTGGATGATATCTACAGCAGAGGACATATTCCCATAATTGTGGGAGGTACGGGATTTTATATTCAGGCACTTCTATATGATATTAATTTTAATATTGAAGGCGAAACCTCCCAGTATCGTGAAGAGCTGGAAAAATATGTGGAAGAAACAGGTGATATTGATAAGCTTTATAATGAGTTAAAACAGGTTGATCCTGTTTCAGCTGAGAAAATCCATAAAAATAACATTCGAAAGGTTATCAGAGCTCTGGAATATTTTCATTTCCATAATGAACCCATTTCCCTGCATAATGAACAGGAGAGGAGCCGTGAGTCTGCTTATAACAGTCTTTACTTCGTTCTGAATATGGATAGAAGCGTACTCTATGAAAGAATCAACAAAAGAGTAGATATAATGAAGGACTCAGGGCTGTTGGAGGAAGTGAAGAGTCTTACTGCTAAAGGTTATGGCTCGGAGCTTACGTCCATGCAGGCTATAGGATATAAAGAAATTATCTCATATCTTAACGGAGAATATTCTCTGGATGAGGCCTTTGAACAAATCAAGCTGAATACAAGACATTTTGCAAAGAGGCAGCTGACATGGTTCAGAAGAGAGAAGGATGTCATATGGGTGAATAAGGATGGCCGCACTGAGGAAGATATTCTGGAAGAAATCTTAGAAAAAATAAAGGAAAAGATAAATGTTTAATACTGATGAAATAAGAAATTATTATATAGAAAATGGCATATCCCAAGAGGTGTATGATTATTGTAAAGATATTGAAGCAAATCTGATGGAACGTTTTAATAGAATTGACCGGATTGCTGAATATAATCAGATAAAAGTGCTTCATGCTATGCAGGAAGCCAAGTTTAGTGAGGATCATCTTAAGGGTACCACCGGTTATGGATATAATGATGCCGGAAGAGATGCGCTGGAAGAGGTTTATGCCAATGTATTCCATACTGAGGATGCACTGGTTCGACAGCAGATAACCTGCGGAACCCATGCCCTTACAATAGCTCTGGCAGGAAATACCCGTCCCGGAGATGAGATACTTTCCATAGCAGGTCCTGTATATGATACACTTCAGGGAGTTATCGGAGTTCGTCCTGAAAAGGGATGCCTTAAGGAATATGGTATATCCTATGATGAGGTTGGGCTTAAGGAAGATGGCTCCTGGGATTTTGAAGGAATCAAGGCAAAAATTAAGCCCAATACAAAAATAATAGAGATTCAGCGTTCCAAGGGATATGATACCAGGCCTTCTCTTTCTGTAGAGCAGATAGGTGAGGCTATAAGCTTTGTAAAGAGCATTAAACCAGATGTAATAGTTATGGTAGATAACTGCTACGGTGAATTTGTAGAAACAAAGGAACCTTCTGATGTGGGAGCTGATATGGTGGTTGGTTCCCTTATAAAGAATCCGGGAGGTGGACTTGCACCAATAGGCGGTTATATCTGTGGAACAAAGCAGTGCGTTGAAAATGCAGCAGCCCGGCTTATAACACCGGGAATAGGAAAGGAAGCAGGGGCATCTCTTGGAATAACTGCAAAATTTGCCCAGGGACTTTTCCTTGCTCCTACAGTAACAGCCGCAGCCCTTAAAGGTGCCATATTTATTTCCTGTATATTTGAAAAGCTTGGATTTAAAACCATTCCAAAGGCTGATGAGGAAAGATATGACATTATCGAATCCATAGTATTTGGAAAGCCTGAGCTTATTCAGGCTTTCTGCGAAGGAATCCAGTACAGCGCTCCCATAGACAGCTATGTTAAACCTGTACCATGGGCAATGCCGGGTTATGATTCAGATGTAATAATGGCAGCAGGAACCTTTGTATCAGGTGCATCCATAGAGCTTTCAGCTGATGCGCCTATGAAAGAGCCTTATGCAGTATATTTCCAGGGAGGGCTTACATATCCACATGCAAAGTTTGCAGGAATGCAGTCCCTACAGAAAATGTTAGATGAAAATTTAATAGCACTCAGTTGATGCTTTTAATTATTACTGATAAGTGTTATAATATAGATTTGCAGATATTTCCATTATCCGAAGAGACTTGACGGACAGGAGGATATTTGGAAAATTTAAAAATTGCCGATATGGCTGAAAATGAGAAACCTGTGGAGAGACTTCAGAAGTACGGAGCAGAGTTTCTATCAGATGCTGAGCTTCTGGCCATCATACTCAGAACCGGAACCTCGGATATGAATGTTGTAACGCTGGCACAGATGATACTAAATTCTCATCCGGTTTATAAAGGTCTGAAAAGTATCAATTACAGAAGCGTAAGTGACCTTATGACCATACATGGAGTGGGAAAATCAAAGGCTGCTCAGATTATGGCATTGGCTGAAATATCTAAAAGAATGAATCTCAGCCGTAAGGAAGAACATGTCAACTTAAGTTCGCCCGATTCAGTGGCAGACTATTTTATGGAAGAAGCACGTTATCTTGATAAAGAAAGAGTCTATGCACTTTTTACTTCAAATGATAACTCATTGCTTCACAGAGTTATGCTTTCAGAAGGAAGCATTAACAGATCCATACTTTCCACCAGGGAAGTATTTAAGGAAGCTCTTAAGTGTAATGCGGCATCAGTAATTCTTATTCATAATCACCCATCAGGAAATCCTAGTCCCAGTGATATGGATATTCTGGTAACAAAACAGATATCAGATCTTGGAAATAAGCTGGAGATACCCCTTCTGGATCATATAATCATAGGGGATGGTATCTATGTCAGCTTTAAAGAAGAAGGAATCATAAAATGAAGTTTAATAATAAGAAAGATGTGGATCCTAAATACCTGCTTGTTGCTTTGTCAGTTATCTGCATAGCACTTATTATAGTGTCTGCATTTTTCCCTGACAAAATGCAAAAGGTCAGAGGTGTTGTAGGTAAATATGTAACCCCGCTCCAGCAGGGAATCAATGATGTGGGAAATGCAGTAGAAAGCAAGTTAGAAATATTTGGAGATAACAAGAAGCTTAAAGAAGAAAATAAAAAGCTTCGTACAGAGGTTACAAATTACCAGAACGAACTGGGTAGAAAAGAAGCTGAGCTTACTGAACTCCAGGAGCTGAGAAAGCTTTATGATCTGGATGAGCTTTATCCTGATTATAAAAAAACCGCAGCCAGAGTATTTTCAGTAGATACCTCAGGTTTCTTTAACGAGTTTTATATTGATAAAGGACTTAATGATAAAGTATACGAAGGTTGCAATGTTATATCTGATGACGGCCTTCTGGGAATCGTTGTAGAATCCTTTGATGATTATGCAAAGGTTAGAGCTATAATAGATGACAGAGCTAATGTAACAGGAGAGATTGGAGTTGCAGGTGTTATATGTAACATAGAAGGATCTCTTAAAACCATGGAAGAGGGATATCTTCTGGCAACCGATATAGATAAAAATGCCATAGTCAGTGTTGGAGATAAGGTAATATCTTCAAATGTTTCAGACAGATATCTTTATGGTCTGACCATAGGATATGTTTCAAATGTGTCTTATGATTCAAATAATCTGACACAGAGTGCAGAGATTTTACCTACAGTAAACTTTTATGACGTAAAAGATGTTCTGGTCATACTTGATCGTAAACAGGAAGTAAACTATTAATGAGACGTATAATAACTATATTTATTCTCATATTGATATCATTTCTCTTACAGAGTGCACTTTTTTCATTCTGTAATCTGCGGGGGACAGCTCCGAATCTGCTGCTTATCATAACTATGTCCTTTGGAATTATGAGAGGACGTAGAGAGGGCATGCTTACTGGATTTTTCTCCGGTTTTCTTTATGATGTTTTCTTCTCTGGATTTATAGGTCCCTATATGCTGCTTTATATGCTTATAGGCTATTTTAACGGCTCCTTTCATAAGGATTATCTTATGGAGGACATACTGCTTCCCGTATTTATCATCACGGGAGACGAGCTGGTTTTCTGCTTTGCGGAATATGTTACAAGACATCTTCTCAGAAACAGAACAGACCTGGGATTTTATTTCGGACATGTATTTTTACCGAGAATCCTTTTTACACTGATTGCAACAATCTTAATATACAGAGTTTACGTTATAATAAATAAAGCATTAAAGAAGAAGGTTAAAGCAAATGAGACTGCTTAAAGACATCTTCATTTCATTAAAAGAAATACTATCAGAATATTTAAAGAGCAGAGTTTTCCCCATAACTCTGCTTATTGTTGTGCTTTTTATGCTTCTTATTAACAGACTGTTCACCATACAGATAGAAGAGGGTGAAGAATATACCAAGACCTTTGAAGTAAAGTCTGAGAAGACACTCACTGTAAGCTCCATCAGAGGAAATATCTACGACGTAAACGGCAATCTGCTGGCTTACAATAACATTTCCTATACTCTTACATTCGGAAATGATACATCTCTTCCGGACATAGCTAAGAAGCTTAATATGACTGAAAGCAAGCTGAAGAACAGAATAATAAACAATACTCTTAACATCCTTAAGGAAAATGGCGATGATCTGGATGCCACCATGAATATCAGATATAAGGATGATAAGTATTACTATAATATAGAGGGTGATCAGTTAAGATACTTCCTCAAGGATGTATATGCCGCTAATACTGTGGATGATCTGACACCGGAACAGGAAAATGCTACAGCAGAGGAAAGTGCCAAATATCTTAAAAAGCTTTTTGAAATCGGAAATGAATATGATGAGGAAACTGCCTATAAGATTCTCTGCTGCAGATATAATCTCTGGCTGAATCGTTTCCAGCAGTACGTTCCTGTAGAAGTTGCTCATAATATTTCAGATAAATCAAGAGCAGCTATTACAGAAAATAAAGATAATCTGCTGGGTATGGATATCCAGGTTACCTCAAGTCGTGTTTATAATGATGCAAAATATTTTTCACATATCATAGGTTATGTGGGACGTGCATCCCAGGACGATATAGATATACTTAATGAGGAGCTGGGTGAAAATAAATATGACAGCAATGATGTGGTAGGTAAAGCTGGTATCGAAAGAGTTTATGAAAAGGATCTTCATGGAACCGACGGAGAGCAGACTCTTTTTGTAGATAATCTGGGTAAGGTTCTGGAGGTTACCAAGGATACAGCCTCCATAGCCGGAAATGATGTTTATCTTACTATCGACAGCGACCTTCAGAAGTATTGCTATGACATGCTGGAAAGAGAGCTGGCTTCAATCCTTATATCTAAAATCGAGGATAAGGCTTACGTTTCATCTGAGGAGAAGACTAAGATAATCCCTATAACAGATGTATACGCGTCCTTTTTCAGCAACAATTATATAAAGATAAATGATATGAAAAGATCAGGTGCTACCGATCTTGAAAAGTCAATTTACGATTCATATACCTACAGACTTCAGCTGACTCTGGATACCATGGAGGGACTTCTTACGGATAACCCTGTGGAGCTGAAGAATCTGGATGCAGAATATCAGGATTATTGTGAATACATCTGCGAGATGCTGGCTTCAAATGGAATATATGATTCCACAGCCTTCAGCCATAATTCAAAGGAATTTATTGACTATATTTCAGATCAGTCCTCACTTCAGGATTTTCTGAGATTCCTGATCAAATCAGAGGCTATAAATATTTCCTCCATTGAGAAGGAGGGTGAATACTATGATTCTGATGAAATGTATTCTATGCTGATAGACTATATAATAGACTATCTTCAGACAGATTTGGATTTCAATAACCGCGTTATCAAGAATATGATAAGACAGGGTAATATTTCCGGTCATGATGTTATAGCCCTTCTTTATACTCAGGGTGTTCTGACTAGAAATGCTGACGTGGATTATGATGATTTCCTTGCAGGTAAGCTAACACCATGTAACTTTATACGTAAAAAACTTGAGAGTCTTGAGATAACACCTGCCATGCTAGCCCTTACTCCTTGCTCCGGTGCAGTAGTAGTAACTGATGCTAATACCGGTGAAGTCAGAGCCATGGTAAGCTATCCAAGCTATGATAATAATTATCTTACAAATAAGGTAGATCCGGATTATTATGATATGCTTCTTGCAGATAGAACAAATCCTCTTTATAACAGAGCTACCATGATGAGAACTGCTCCCGGTTCCACCTTCAAGCCTGTATCAGCTGTAACAGGTGTATCTGAAGGAGTTCTGGGACTGGATGAATATATCACTGACCTTGGTGTTTTCGAGGAAGTATACACAAAGCCTAAGTGCTGGATCTACAGAGATGAAAAAATGACCCATGGTTCTATCAATATACCGAAAGCTCTGGATATATCCTGTAACTATTTCTTCTTTACAGTTGGTTACAGACTTGCTACAAGATCCGGAAAGTATATAGATGATGAAGGACTTGCCAGCTTGAAAAAATATGCTGCCATGTTCGGACTTACCAAAAAATCAGGAATCGAGATAGAAGAGATTGAACCTAAGTTTTCAGATAACGATGCTGTTACCAGTGCCATCGGACAGGGACGTCACAACTATGCACCGGTTCAGCTGGCCAGATATGTAAATACCATAGCCAACAGTGGTACCTGCTATAATCTGTCCCTTATGAATAAGATTACAGATTATGAAGGAAATGTGGTTAAGTCCTCAAGTCATACCATAGCATCCCAGGTTAATATCGATGCTTCACTTTGGGATTCAATTCATACTGGTATGAGAATGGTTGTTACAGACGACCTGGCACAGAACAAACTGCTTAACAGTATAAATGTGGAGGTATCCGGAAAAACAGGTACAGCTCAGGAAGGAGAGGATAAACCAGCTCACGCTCTGTTTATATCCTATGCGCCATCCTCCGCTCCTGAAGTTTCGGTAACCACCGTTATTCCTAACGGTTTTTCCTCAGCTAATGCTGCGGATCTTACAGGCTTTATATATGCATATCTTTATGATAAAGAAGCCCTTAATGATGCAACCTTTACGGAGGATTCCGGTCAGGTAGGAGACTGATATGTTTAAGAAATATAATATCAAATACTATAACTTCATATTGATATTCCTGGTTGTAGCATTGATGGTAACAGGAGTTCTGGTAATAAATAAGGTTGATGACAGCTTTACCACAAAACAGGTGGTGGGAATTATCATTTCAATTGTAATTATGATAGTTCTTTCCTTTGTGGATTATCATTTTATTATCAAATTCTATGTTCCCCTATACATTGTCTGTATAGTTCTTCTTGCGGCAGTGCTTGTGGCCGGTTCTTCAGCCAACAATGCCAAAAGATGGTTTAATATAGCCGGTATCACATTCCAGCCCTCAGAGCTGGCAAAGGTACTCCTTATCATATTTATGTCAGTATATCTGAGTAACCTTATGGACGAGGAACGTGTAAGTACATTTAAGGGAATAGTCGGATTCGGAATATTATATGTCATTCCTGCAGCTCTTATATTTAAAGAGCCTGACCTTTCAACCCTCATATGCCTTTCACTTGTACTGGTTTCCATGTACTATATAGCCGGTCTCAGCTATAAGTTCATCGGAACTGTACTTCTGATACTGATACCGCTGTTTTCCTTATTTATATGGTATATTCAGCAGCCGGATCAGAAGCTTCTGTATGAGCATCAGGTTACGCGTATAATGTCATTTATATATCCGTCTGAGTATGGTGATGCCACTCAGCAGGCGGAAAATTCAGTAATGGCCATAGGCTCCGGAAAGCTTACGGGGAAAGGACTTTCCGATGATGACGATACTTCATCCACCACTGATACAAACATGGTATCAGAGCAGCAGACAGATTTCATTTTTTCGGCTGTAGGAGAGTCCTTTGGATTCTTCGGAAGTGTAATAATAATTGGAATAATCCTGCTAATAGTGTTACAATGTATAAGGGTCGGGAGAAGGGCCCGGGATGATGTAGGAATGCTGCTTGCCACTGGCACAGCTTGTCTGTTTGGGTATCAGTCATTTATTAATATCGGTGTAGCAACCATGCTTCTTCCAAATACCGGTATTCCACTTCCGTTTATAAGCTATGGTCTGAGTTCACTTATGAGTTCAGCCATGGGAATCGGAATAGTTTTGAATATCAGTCTTCAGAGAAGAAGGTATTAGTTCAGGGAGGTAAATATGAACATAGTTCTTATTGCACATGATCCAAAGAAAAAGCTTATGCAGAATTTCTGTATAGCTTACAGGGGTATTCTTAGCAAACATGATGTATATGCAACATCAACCACAGGACAGCTTGTAGAGACTGCATCCGGTATAACTGTTCATAAATTTCTGGCAGGACATCTTGGTGGTGTGGAACAGATAGCGACACAGATAGAAAGTAATCAGATGGATCTGGTTATTTTCTTAAGGGATAATTCTTCGAGTCAGCCTCATAATAATGATTTCCATAATATCCTTACTCTCTGTGATACCTACAATATTCCTCTTGCATCAAATCTTGCCACAGCAGAGCTGCTTATTAAGGCTCTGGAAAGAGGAGATCTGGATTGGCGTGTATTATATAAGCACTAATCTTTGTTTCCAAAATATAATGATTTGAGGTAGCTTTATGGGTAAGCTTATTATCTACTATATTCTTCTGATTCTGCTATCAGCTGGAAGTATATGGTATGTAATAAACCGGAATATTTCCTTTGATGATAAATACTCCGGTGATATAATAAATGAATTGAAAATTGATAAAGCATCATATGTAGGTCCCCAGCTTAAAGGGTATCAGTCCAAATATGCAACTCTTAAGCCGGGAGAGGAGATAAAAGCAGAGTCATTTGCCGATGACTGTTATGCAGCTCTTCTTATTGATAATGAGAACAATACTCCAATTGTTGCGCATAATGCACTGAGAAGAATATATCCTGCAAGTACAACAAAGCTTATGACCGGAATAGTAGTATGTGATGCTCTTAACAACGGTGAGATAAGTCTTGATCAGGAGGTTACTCTTAACAGGACTATTCAGATAGATGAAGAAGGCGCTCTTGTAAGTATGCTTAAGGGCGGCTATACTATTACAGTTAGAAATCTTTTATATGGTCTCATGATGAGATCCTATAATGATTATGCCATAATCCTGGCTGAGCTAATAGCCGGTGATCAGCAGTCCTTCTGTGAAAGGATGAATCAGAAGGCTATAGAGATAGGTGCAACAAATTCACATTTTGTTAATCCTCACGGACTTCATGATGATAATCATTACATAACAGCATATGATATGTATCTTATATTAAATGAAGCTAAAAAATATGATATCCTGAAGGAAATTGATTCCTATGATACATTTTCTTATACATTTACAGATGAAGAAGGTGCTACCTGGGATGATGATATATCACCTACAAACCAGTTCCTTTCCGGAAATCATTCACTTCCTTCAAATATTACAATACATGAATGGAAAACAGGAACCACAGATCTTGCCGGAAATATCCTTACCATGAATGTGGATGTTGACGGAAAATCATACAGCTTATTTGTGGCTGATGGTGAGTCTCAGGATGATCTGTATGACAAGATAGGTATAATGTTTAATCTTACTAAATGAGAAACTGATTATGAAGAATAGAAAAAACAGCAATATAATAAGACTGAGCAGAACCGCAAGGATGAATTCGGCTTTTATCATATTCGGTATTATACTTGTATATGTTATAGCCAGTGTAATAAAGTCATTTGCCAGAGACCCTATAACAACCTATAAGGTAACCTCCAGCAATATAAATGACAATATTTCCGCCACAGGTATTGCTCTAAGAAATGAAAATGAGATTACCTCTGCAAAGTCGGGTTATCTCATTTATTTCGTTCGTGATGGAGAAAAGGTCAAGAAAAATGCACCTGTATGTACCGTTGACGAAACCGGAAATATTATAAATGCCATTAAACAGGCAGGAGAGAGTGATGACGGTAATACACTGTTCACCCATGCAGACTATACTAATATAAGAGATACAATAGATACCTACAAATCTTCTTATACAAATGAGTCATTCTATAATCTGTATAATTTCAGATCTGAAATTGAAAGTAAGGTCATGGATCTTTCATCTCAGGTTATGATGAAGCAGATCAACAGTGGTGGTGCTGCCATCAGTTCCACACTTCAGAATATCAAAGCCGGAGAAAGCGGAGTAGTCAGTTATTATATCGATGGTTATGAGGATAAAACTCCGGAGACCCTTTCAGATGAAGATTTCAATCATGCAAATTATAAAAAGACTTCTCTTAAAACCGGAGATATCTTGGATTCAGGTTCCACTGTATTTAAGATGACTGCTGATGAAAACTGGCACATTGTATGTCAGATATCAGAAGAGCAGGCAAAGAACCTTCAGGAAGAAGAGAAGGTCAGATTTACTATAAATAATGATCCAAATGAGATCCGATCTGAGTTTTCACTTATTCCTAAAGAGGATAAAACTTATCTGGTTATTCCTCTTAACAAATATATGATAGATTATATCAGTGAAAGATTTCTCAATATTGAAATAATCCTGAATAAGTTCGACGGTCTGAAGGTTCCGAATTCAGCTATTATAGAAAAGGAAACCTATAAGATTCCAAAGGATTACATCCAGGAGGATGAGGATGCCGCAATTAAAACTGTAAAGGTTATCCGTTTTGATGAAGAAGCTTCCGGTACAGATGCTGAAAATATGGATGTGGAGCTGAATATTTATAAAACTGATGAGGATTATTATTATGTATCCAAGGACAGCTTTAAGGATACAGATATAGTAATGGCTGGTAAAAAGGAGGTTCCTACACTTTCACTTGAAAGAGAAAAGATGGAAGGTGTATACCTTGCAAATGCGGGAGTCGCTGATTTTAACGAGATTGAAGTAATCAAGTCCCAGGATGAATTCACCATCATAAATGCTGATGGAAACCTGAAGGAATTTGATAATGTGGTACTGGATGCCGCTGATGTATATGATAATCAGACATTATATTAAACAAGAAATATTAAGATATATGGAGTTACAAAATGTTAATCGATAATTATAACAAGGTACGTGAAAATATAGATAAGGCTGCAAAGAGAGCAGGAAGAAATCCTGAGGATATCACTCTTGTAGCTGTTAGTAAGACAAAGCCACTTAGTGATATAGAAGAGCTGCGCGCAGCAGGAGTAATGGAATTTGGTGAGAATAAGCCTCAGGAACTCAGAGATAAATATGATAATATATCTGCTCCGGTTCATTTTCATCAGATAGGTCATCTTCAGACTAATAAAGTAAAATATGTAATAGACCGTGCTGTTCTAATTCATTCTCTTGATTCCATTAAGCTGGCTCAGGAAATAGAAAAGGAAGCAGTAAAGCATTCCAAAACTGTGGATGTTCTGGTTGAGATTAATTATGCAGGAGAAGAAAGTAAATTCGGTATAACAAAGGAGCAGGCTATACCATTTATAAAGGAAGTTGCTGAAAGCTTTCCACATATAAGAATAGTAGGTATTATGACCATTGCACCCTTTGTTGACGATCCTGAAGAGAACCGTTTTATATTCAAGGGCATGCATCAATTACTACTTGACATAATATCAGAAAACATACATAATACTAATGTGAGTGTTCTTTCCATGGGCATGACAAATGACTATGAAGTGGCTGTAGAAGAAGGGGCTACAATGGTCAGAGTAGGTACTGCTATATTTGGAGAAAGAAATTACAACATATAATTATTTATTCTACT
The DNA here is from genome assembly GCA_902795855.1 of uncultured Lachnospiraceae bacterium. Taxonomy (GTDB): domain Bacteria; phylum Bacillota; class Clostridia; order Lachnospirales; family Lachnospiraceae; genus Eubacterium_Q. The sequence goes on along the minus strand of CADBMW010000191.1, from coordinate 5,502 downwards.
GATGATTGGAGAAGTTACTTATCATGGCAAGAAAAAGCTTTTTAGATCATTTCAGACTCATCGATGATGATGACGATGATGATTATGAAGATGATGACGATTATATATTCGAAGAAGATGATGACTATGAAGACGAATATGAGGAGAAGTTTAGAAAGAAACCTGCTCCTGCTCCAAAACCGGCACCGGCTCCAAAGCCTTCTAAACCGGCATCAAGGGCGTCTTCAAAACCAACATATTCGCAACCCCGTGAATCAAGAAGAGGATTTGGCAATACATCTACTGCAACAGATAAGCTTGTGTCAATAGATGGCGGTGCATCTAGAAGCAGATCTTCAAGACAGGCTGCCAGCAACGAAGTTTATGTGATAAAGCCTCAGGAATTTGATGATGCTCAGACAGTAACAGACTTCCTTAAACGAGGAAGAGCTATTGTTATAAATATGGAGGGACTTCAATTAGAGCCTGCGCAGCGTATTATTGATTTCATCGGTGGTGCCTGCTATGGAATAGGCGGAGAACTAAAAGCTATATCAGCTAATATTTTTATAGCAGTTCCAAGTAGCATTGAAGTATCCGGTGATCTTCGTGATGAGATATTAAACAGCACCGGAATGTCTCCAAACTTAAGTTAGGCATATAAGGGGGAAGGGTATGCTTACACCTGTAGATATACAACAGAAAAGATTTAAGAGTGGACTTGGTTATGATAAGAAGGATGTAAATGCTTTCTTCGAAGAAGTTTCCAGGAGTTATGGGGAACTCTATAAATCTAATGCAGAATTAAAAGAAAAAGTTATAACATTAACTGACCAGGTTCAGCATTATAAAGTAAAAGAAGATGACCTTAATAAGACTATGCTGAGAGCTGAAAAGAATTCTCAGGAATCTGTTTCAAATGCAGTTAAAACAGCAAAAAGTATTGAAATGGAAGCAAATGCAAGAGCTGAGGATATTATTAAAGAAGCAAAGGTAACCAAGGAAGGTCTTGAAGCTGCAATCAGTGATCTTAGAAGAAGATATGCCGAATATAAAGCTAAATATTCAAAGCTTTTAAGAGAACATATGAATTATCTTGATGATCATGATTTTGATGAGGATGCTGAGAGATTTGCAAGACAGAATCCAGCTCCTGAACCGGAAGAAAAGGAAGATCCTATATTCAACGGTGGCGGAGATCCTCAGGCAAGAGATTCAGGCAGCAGTTCACTTGGAAGTGGTAAGATAAGCCTTAAGGGAAGCCAGAGTAATTCAGCAAATGTCTATGGTTCAACTCTTGGTGGCGACGGAATAAATCCGTTTGGTTAAAGATGTACTTATAGTTAGGGCATGGGCCGAGCTCCCATGCCCTGTTTTTCTTTATATCAGTCAGGAGGAAATTATGATTACTGATATGCCAAATAAACTTGATATTTTTTATAACAATGAACATATTTATGACATTAAATATGCAAATGATTTTAACTCTCTCATGGACTTCTTTAAGGAATATGATCCCCAGGGAGAAAAGAAGGTCTGTATAGTATCAGATTCAAAGGTTGCATCCCATTATCTGGAATTAGTTACTGAAATATGCGAATCTCATTTTACCAAGTGTATAAGCTATGTATTTAAGGAAGGTGAAGAGAGCAAGAATCTGGACACCGTGAAAAATCTTTATATAAAGCTTATAGAAGAAAAGTTTAACAGAAAAGATTTTCTCATCGCTCTTGGTGGTGGTGTAACTGGAGATATGTGTGGCTATACTGCAGCTACCTATCTCAGAGGTGTTGATTTCATACAGATTCCAACAAGTCTTCTGGCTGATGTGGATTCCAGTATTGGAGGAAAGACCGGCGTTGATTTTGAAAAATATAAAAATATGGTAGGGGCATTTCATATGCCAAAGCTGGTTTATATCAATATGTCTACCCTTAATACTCTTGAAAAAAGACAGTTCTGGTCAGGTATGGGAGAGGTTGTTAAATCTGCACTAATAAAAGATGCTTCATTTTTCAGCTGGTTAAAGGATAATGCCAAAGCCTTAAGTGATGGCTTTGATGAAGGCTCCAGTGAGTTTCATGACCTTATCAGCTATGTTATCTATAAATGTAATATGGTAAAGAAAAATGTAGTAGAAATGGATCCTTATGAAACAAAGGGTGAAAGAGCTCTTCTTAATTTTGGGCATACTCTTGGACATGCCATAGAAAAGTATATGAATTTCACCATGCTTCATGGAGAATGTGTTTCCATAGGCTGTATTATGGCATGTTATATTTCAAGAGATAAGGGACTTATCAGTTCCGAGGATTGTAATGATATATGCACTTATATCAAAGATAATTTCAATCTTCCTGAGCTTTCCCTTACAGATGATGCTGTGGCCGAGATAGTAAGCTTTACCCATAATGATAAAAAGGCCAGCGGAAATACCATAAAATTCATTTTACTGGATGCCATCGGAAATGCCATTATTCGAACAGATGTTACTGATGATGATATGAAAAATGCAGTAAAGGAATATCTGAATAACTGATTTTAATTATAAGTCCGGAGAAAACATAATGAAACCTAAAACAAATAGTATAATAAGATATATTGCTGCGTTTATTACCATAATAGTTATAGCGCTTTTTGATCAGTATACCAAAAATCTGGTGGTGGAAAAGATTCCATTACATAAAGAGGTCAGTGTCATAGGTGACGCTTTAGTTCTTACTCAGGTTCATAATTCCGGAGCTGCCTGGAGCAGTTTTTCCGGAAAAATACCATTTTTACTTATACTAACTGCCGTCTTATCTGTTATACTTATATATGTATATATTAAGGTCAGAGATAACAAAAGATTTAATCTTGTAAGAGTACTAATTGTATTTGTTATCGGTGGAGCCATAGGAAATATGCTGGATCGTATAAGACTGGGATATGTTGTGGATTTTATCTACGTTAAGCTTATCGATTTTCCGGTTTTTAATGTGGCAGATATTTTTGTAACCGTAAGTATATTTATACTGTTTTTCCTTTTTGCCTTCAAATATGATTCCAAGGATCTGGACGAAGCATTTAAAAAGAAGGATAAGCAAAGTTAGGAGCCTGTTTTGGAAGAAAACATACTGGAATATAAATATGAAAATGCGTCTCAGATGAGACTTGATAAGTTTTTATCAGAGCAGATTTCTGATATATCCCGTTCCTATATTCAGAAGCTTTGTGATGACGGTAAAGTGGTTATAGTTGATGTGTCAGGAAATGAAAAGTCTCTGAAGCCATCCTATAAGCTAAAGACAGGTGATATCATACGTCTTACCATACCTGAACCTGAAAAGCTGGAGATTGTAGCTGAGGATATTCCTCTTAATATAGTTTACGAGGATGAACATGTTATCGTTATAGATAAGCCTCAAGGAATGGTGGTGCATCCTGCTGCAGGAAATTATACCGGCACCCTGGTAAATGCGCTGATGTATCATTGTGGTGATTCACTATCATCCATAAATGGCGTGGAACGTCCGGGTATTGTTCACCGGATAGATAAGGATACCAGCGGTCTCCTTGTTGTATGTAAATCAAATATTGCTCATCAGGGACTTGCTGAACAATTTGAAAAGCATTCCATAAATAGAATCTACAGCTGTATTGTTTATAATCATTTTGATATAGAAAAGATGGAGAAAACTGAGCCGGGACTTTATACCATCCGTATTGATAAAGCCATAAACCGTTCTAAAAATGACAGAAAAAAAATGGCTATTGATCCATCAGGAAAGAGAGCAGTAACAAATGTGTTTCTAATAAAGAATATGAATGATAATTTTTCCTATATCCAGTGCAAGCTGGAAACCGGAAGAACACATCAGATCAGGGTTCATCTTTCCAGTATCAATCATCCACTTTTAGGAGACCCGGTATATGGTCCTAAAAAATGTCCTTATAATCTAAATGGACAGGTTCTCCATGCAGGAACTCTTGGATTTGTTCATCCTGTAACCGGAGAATATCTTGAATTTAACAGCCCCCTTCCGGAATATTTTGAAAAGCTTCTGGAAAGACTATCATGAAAGAGATTTAATAATGACTATAGAAGAAGCCAGAAATATAATTAATACTGATTATTCAGAAGTAAATGCTGCAAATAACATTTTTCTAAATACAGAAAGGGACGTACCATTTATCCAGTCCGAAGCCATGAATAGTATGCGTGGTATAGTTCATGGATTTACCACCAGACTTGGAGGAGTTAGCGAAGGGATATATGAGTCTCTCAATATGGGACTTCATCTTGATGATGATAAAAGTAAGGTACTTGAGAATTACAGAAGACTGGGTGAGAGTATGGGGTTTGACTATACCCGTATTTCAGCTCCAAACCAGGTACATAAAACAAATATTCTGGATGTAAAGGAAGAGGATGCAGGAGACGGTATCTCCAGGGAGCTTACTCATTTTGAAATAGATGCACAGATAACGAATGTTCCAAATATTCCACTTATATGCTATGCAGCTGATTGTGTTCCCATACTTCTTGCCGATCCCATCAGCAGAGTAGTAGCAAGTGTACATGCGGGCTGGAGAGGAACAGTACAGGGTATTGCTGCAAAAACCATATATAAAATGATAAATGATTATGGATGTCTTCCGGAGAATATACATGCATTCATTGGTCCATCCATCGGACCTGATAATTATGAGGTTGACCAGACTGTTATAGACGAAATAATCAAATGTCCATATATTGACACAAGTCAGGAAAATCTGTCATATACGGATATAAATAATTCTTCAGATGTCTATGTTATATGTCATAGTGGATCATATCTGAGAGATAATATGCCTGAAGATTATATAGGCATCACTCAGACTAATAAAGGAGCCTCCTTTAGCATATTCAGGACTGTACGTTTCAGAAACAGATATATGCTGAATCTTTGGAGCTTAAATGAACTTATAATGATCAATTCAGGGCTCAAATTTGGAAATATCTATAATTCCAGACTTTGTACCATGAAAAATCATGATCTGTTCTTTTCACACAGATATACAAAGGGCAGAAGAGGGTTAAATGCAGGGGTAATTATGTTAAAATAGGTAGTATAAAAACAAATAATGAGAGGGGTGCGTTATGGATATGGGGAATTCACGCTATAATTTTCATTTTTTGAAGAAGTTATTTTTCTTATTTTCTGTTCTATTTATAATATCTGCAGTTTTCTCTGCTGATATTATTTCTCATGCAGAGGGTGACTTTGAATTAACAGGAAACAGTCTGACCTATGGAGACTACAGTTACGAAGTCATACCTCTTGTAAGTCCTTTCAACGAATATTTCTACATTAAAACTGATAATCCGGATCCGGATTCATTTAGATTTGTGGATGCAGAAAGTGTTTATGCCGGTGAATCTTCTACGGGAAGCATAAAAGCCAGCCAGACTCTTTTTGCCGACGTAAAATATGAGGATGCCTCCGTATACAGAGTAAACGGTGGCTATATTGCCACAGGTTCATCTACTGATGGTGGCGT
>CADBMW010000190.1 GCA_902795855.1 uncultured Lachnospiraceae bacterium | reverse complement strand
TGGAAGATGAAGGCATTCTTATTCGGTCTTTTGAAATGAACGAATACCCAAATACTCCATCAAAAAGGTTTTACAGGATAGGAATCAAGGAGCATGATGCAAATTATCATCTGGTGGAGATGATACAAAATATGAAAATAAAGAAATGAAAAGCTGACGGATGAGGTGTGCGAGAACTTAGAAATAAATACAAAAACGAGTATAAAAATATGAATACAAATAAAACAGATACAAAAAAAATAAATATAAAAGAAACAAACGAAAATAAAATAAAAACAGAATGGATGAATGCATCGGTGATTGAAAAGAAAAGCTTTGAAATCATTGAAGGTATCCTTGAAGAAAAGGGTATAACCCTTCCTCCGATGGAGGCTCCTGTTATAAAAAGATGCATCCATACAACTGCAGATTTTGATTATGTTGAAACTCTTAAATTCAGTGAGAGGGCTGTGGATGTTTTATCAAAGTTGATAAGGAGTGGAGCTGATGTGGTAACAGATACCAATATGGCTCTTACGGGAATCAACAAAAAAAAGCTGGCGGAATTTGGCTGCAATATTCACTGCTATATGGCAGATGAGGATGTGACCAGGGAAGCAAAGGAGCGGGAGCTGACACGGGCATATGTAAGCATGGAGAGAGCCATGAAGATAGATTCTCCCGTTATATTTGTAGTGGGGAATGCCCCTACTGCGCTCATATCTTTGATGGAAGCATATAGGAATAATGGATACCGGCCTGCATTTATAATCGGTGTTCCTGTGGGTTTCGTAAATGTGGAGGCTGCTAAGGAGCAGATTTTGGACAGTGATCTGGACTATATAGTTAACAGAGGTCGAAAGGGTGGAAGTAATGTGGCCGCAGCCATATTTAACGCAATCTTGTATATTTGCTAACGATACTTTTCGCACCTCATCTGTCAGCTGATAAATCAGCTGACACCTTGGTCTCGTCTCCGACTCGGTCAATCGACCTAAAACGTGTGCCACTGGCACACAGGCCGTCCCTCAAGGGGAAGGCTAAGTAACCAGTATTTTAGATTATGGCGAGGAATTAAGCCCATGAAGGAAATAAAAGAAGAGACATATGTAAACATAAATGAAAAACCCCAAAAAGGATTTACCACCGGGAGCTGCAGTGCGGCTGCAGCCAAGGCCGGTGCATATATGCTCCTCAGTGGCAGAAATAAGGAGAATATAAAAATAGAGACTCCTGCCGGAATTCCCTACGAGGCAGAGCTGCTGGATATTACCAGAGGTCAGGACTATGTGAGCTGCGCCGTGCGTAAATATTCGGGAGATGATCCGGATGTTACAAATGGCATTTTGATCTATGTAAAAGTCCGGCTTATTTCTGATGGTCTCAGCCGCGTTGAGATAAAGGGTGGCAAGGGTGTTGGAGTTGTGACAAGACCGGGGCTGGATCAGAAGGTGGGAAATGCCGCCATTAATTCAGTGCCCCGTAAAATGATGGAGAAAGAGGTCCGGGAAATAATGGATATCTTCGATTGCAGAGATTCTCTGGAGCTGACGGTATCCGTACCTGAAGGCGAAAGGATTGCAGAGAAAACCTTCAACCCCAGACTTGGAATCGAAGGTGGAATATCCATTATAGGTACCACTGGAATTGTGGAGCCCATGAGCACAAAGGCCATTCTGGATACCATTTACGTAGAGCTTCGTCAGCTGAAGGAGGAAGGAAATGAGGTGGCTGTCATTACTCCGGGTAATTATGGTCGGCAGTTTCTATACTCCGAATATGGCTATGACATCGAAGGAGCAGTTAAGTGTTCTAACTTTGTGGGGGACACAGTTGATATGGTGCGCTCCCTGGGCTTCTCAAAAATGCTTTTTGCAGGGCATGCCGGAAAGCTGGTTAAGGTCTCCGGTGGCATAATGAATACCCATTCAAAAGAAGCTGACTGCAGGATGGAGCTTTTAGCATCGGCGGCAGCAAGATGCGGCGCTGACACAAAAATTCTGAATCAGATTCTGGATTCTTTTACCACAAGAGAGGCCTGTGAATTTATAAAGGAAGCGGGAATTATCAAACAGTGTTTTGAATATATTGCAGACAGAATAAAGTATTATCTGACAAAGCGTGCTGAGAACGAAGTGCAGATTGAATGTATGATCTATATGGATGAGTTCGGACTTCTGGGAAAAACCCAAAACGCCGAAATGCTCCTGAAAATGAAATAAGAGGTAAATGAAATGGTACATTTTGTGGGGGCCGGCCCCGGAGCGCCGGATCTAATAACCGTAAGAGGAAAGGAGCTTCTTGAAAAAGCAGATATTATAATCTATGCAGGAAGCCTCGTGAATCCGGAACTACTTAAATATGCAAAGGAAGAAGTAAGGGTACATAACAGCGCTGAAATGACACTTGAAGAGGTGACTGAAGTATTTAAAACTGCTGCAGAAAAAAATCTGGATGTGGTGAGACTTCACACTGGAGAGCCCAGCATTTACGGAGCTGTAAAGGAGCAGATGGATTATCTGGATAAAGAAGGGATTCCATATGATTCCTGCCCGGGAGTAAGTGCCTGTTTTGGAGCGGCAGCATCATTAAATATGGAATATACACTTCCCGGAGTGTCACAGACTCTTATCATTACACGCATTCAGGGACGAACCGATGTGCCTGAATCCGAATCCATGGAAAGTCTAGCCTCCCATCAGGCCTCCATGGCCATTTATCTGAGTGCAGGCATGTTAATGGAGTTGTCAGAGAAGCTTATAGCCGGAGGATACTCGGCTGACACACCGGCAGCCATAGTCTACAAGGCAACCTGGCCGGAAGAAAAAAGCGTGATATGTAATGTGGGAAATCTTGCTGAGGCAGGGGAGAAGGAAAATATCAAAAACATAGCTGTTGTGCTAGTGGGTGATGCAGTAAAGACCAGGGACTACGAAAAATCAAAATTATATTCTGCAGATTTCACTACAGGCTTCAGACAGGGCAAAACAGATTAGAGGATATAACAGATGGAAAAAAGAGGAATCTGCTTTACCGAAAAAGGAAGGCAGGTAATTGAAAAAATAAATACCCATTATCTGGCAAATGATATGGAACCGGTTATCTGTTTCGGGTCCGGAGATAATGAAAATGCATCCCTTGAGGATTTCATAGAACAGGGCTTCAGAAACAGAGCATGTATAATATTTGTTTCAGCCATGGGGATAGCAGTGCGATATATTGCAAAGCATATAAATGACAAGCTGAAGGACAGCCCGGTTATTGTAATCGATGATAATGGTCAATTTGTAATTCCCATTCTGGCAGGACACATGGGAGGCGCTAACAAAACTGCGCTGGTAATAGCTGATATTTTAAATGCAGCTGCGGTCATTACCACTTCCACAGACATAAATGATGCCTTTTCACCGGATCTTTATGCTGCAGAAAATAATCTAAGAGTTGTAAATCGTGAGGGTATAAAAAAGGTTTCCGGTAAAGCAGTGGAGGGAAAGGCCATAACCCTTTCCATTAAGGATTTTCCACCAAAGGATCCTGTGGATGTTCTGGTTTCAGATATAAAAGATGCTCATGGAGAATACAGCCTTCTTCTTGCACCCAAACCCTATGTGCTGGGAGTGGGATGCAGAAAAGGAAAAAGTGTGGAAGAGGCTGAAGAGTTTATACTTTCTGTTTTAGCCCGGGAAAACATTTCCCTGGATGAGGTATATGCTCTTTGTACCATTGACATAAAAGAGCAGGAGGAATGTCTGGTTCATTTTTCAAAAAAATACAGGATACCATTTTTAACATTTGAGGCGTCCCTTCTTGAAAAAGCCAAGGGGGAGTTTGAACATTCAGACTATGTTTATGAAACCGTTGGTGTTGGAAATGTGTGTGAACGTGCTGCCATGCTTGGCTGCTCAAACAGAGGTGAGCTTATATTAAAAAAGAAAAAGGGTGAAGGTATAACCATAGCCGTGGCAAAACGCAAGCTGTAAAAGTGAGGTAAGTGTAATGGATGGAATGATTTATGTTGTGGGGATAGGCCCGGGAAAAAAAGAAGGCATGACTCTGGAAGCTGAAGAAATCCTGGAGAAATGCGACATAATCGTGGGCTACAAAACCTATGTTGATCTGATAAAGGACAGCTTCCCGGACAAGGAATTCTACGCAAATGGTATGACAATGGAAATAGAGCGCTGCAAAAAATGCATTGATTTTGCCAGGGAAGGAAAGAATGTTGCATTTATCGGCAGCGGAGATTCAGGGGTGTATGGAATGGCCTCACCTATGTTGGAGGAAGCAGCAAAGGTGGGCTTCAACAATATAAAAATCATTCCGGGAGTTACAGCTGCACTTAGTGGCGGAGCGGTTCTTGGAGCTCCTGTGGGACATGATTTTTGTCTCATCAGTTTAAGTGACAGGCTGACACCCTGGGAAAAAATCGAGAGCAGATTAAAGTTCGCGGCACAGGGAGATTTTGTTATAGTCATCTATAATCCCGCCAGTCATGGAAGAAAGGATCATCTTAAAAAAGCCTGTGACATTTTACTGGAAATCCTTCCGGAGAATACCTGCTGTGGAATTGTGAGAAACATAGGCAGGGAAGGTGAGGAAAAAGAGATAATGAGTCTTAAAGAATTAAGGGACAGGCCAGTTGATATGTTTACCACGGTTTTTGTTGGTAATTCCCAGACGAAGAATATAAATGACCATATGGTAACACTTAGAGGATATAAGCAATGAAGAAAATTCTGATTTTGGCAGGAACAACGGAAGGAAGAATGCTTTCCGATAAAATGGAATCAGCGGGGATAAAGCATATAGTTTCTGTGACCTCCGAATATGGAGAGACCATGATGGGGGAAGGAGAAAACCGGACCCTGAAGGTGGGGAAAATGGATGAAAATGCCATGACCTGTTTCCTCGAAAAGGAAGGCTTTGAGGAAGGAGATTATCTGGTGGATGCAACCCACCCTTTTGCAAAGGAGGCTTCGCTGAATGCAAAGAATGTGGCAGCTAAAATGAAGCTGTCCTATCTTCGGGTGGTAAGGGACTCAGTAGAAATACCTGACTCAGACTCAGTCTTAGTCTATGATTCCATGGAAAATTGCGCCGAAGCTTTGAAGGATATAAATGAACCTATAATTCTGACTACAGGTAGTAAAGGATTAGAGGAATATGCCGGCAGGGTTTCAAAGGAAACCTTAAGTAATACATATGTTCGTGTGATTCCTTCCATTGAAAGCTTTGAAAAATGTAAAGCTGCCGGTATAGACGAGAGTCACATTGTAGCGCTGCAGGGGCCATTTTCACTGGAGCTGAATAAAGCACTTCTCAGCCAATACAAAATTCGTCATCTGGTTACAAAGGAAAGCGGGAAAGCCGGTGGATTTGCGGAAAAGCTAAAGGCAGCCTCAGAATGTGGGGCGACAATTCATGTGATCTCACGTCCCGAAGAAACAGAGGGAATGGGACTGGCAGAGACTGAAAGAATTCTTCTTTCGGAATTTGCAAATGATAATTTGGGTGAAATCATTCTTGCAGGTGTGGGAATGGGAGACAGACTTTCCATGACCCGGGAGGTTGAGGAAGCCATAAAATCAGCAGATGTCATTTTTGGCGCCGGGCGTCTTTTGGAAGGTATCCAGGCTGAGTATAAGTTTGATAAATATCTTGCGGATGATGTGATGGGTATCCTAAGGCAGCATCCTGAGTTTAGAAAGGCGGTTGTGCTTTTCTCCGGGGATAGCGGATTTTACAGCGGAGCCAGAAAATTTAATATTAAAGTTAATTCGGACTTTAAAGGAAAGGTTACTGTACTTCCGGGAGTTTCCAGTGTGGCTTATCTTGCTTCCAGGCTGGGAGTAAGCTACGACGATGCATTTATATACAGCCTTCATGGAAGATTTAGCAAAGAAACATTAAATGAAGCTCTATGGAATATCAGGTACAGTGAAAAATCATTTATACTTTTTTCCGGTGCATCCGACGTATCGGCACTGGCTACGGAAATGAATAACCGTGGCATCACCGGAGAGATAACCCTTGGAATAAATCTTTCATCTGCCAGTGAGGAAATAGTGAAACTTTCTGTGGAAGCCGCTATGGATTTTAACGAAATGGGAAGCATTATAGGCTATGTTCATAATATGAAGGCAGAGAAAAGGCCGTTGATTCCATTTTTTAGGGATGACGATTTTATACGTGATAAAACTCCTATGACAAAGGAGGTTATCCGCCATGAGAGTATCAGGCGTCTTGGGATTTGCGAGGGAGATATGATATATGATATCGGAGGTGGTACAGGATCAGTTGCCATTGAAATGGCGGGACTTCATCCCACGGTTAAAGTAGTGACCATAGAGGTAAAGGATGACAGGGCTGATATCATAAGGCAGAACGCAGCGAAGCATCACATGGATAATCTGCAGGTGATAACAGGAGATGCCTGCGAAGTACTTCGCCGCGAAGATATGCCAAAACCGGACGCTGTTTTTATCGGAGGCAGCGGCGGAAAGCTGAAGGAGATAATGGATGTATTATCCGGGAAGGGTTCGGGAATACGGTTTGTTATAAATGCAGTAACCATTGAAACCATAATGGAGGTTGAGGAGGTACTGAATAAGCTGGAACCCCGGAACCTGAGAGCAATACAGATTGGAGTAAACAATCTGGAGAACATCGGCCGGTACCACATGTTCCGGGCCGAAAACCCGGTAGTGATATATTCTTTTGAATTGTAGTTCACAAGTAAAGTGGATGAGAATGATAATTGATGAGATATGAATAATAGCGACAAAACAGGCAGTTATAAATTAAATAAGAACATATCCCAGGTTCCCAGGCTCATGATAGCTGCGGAAAAGAGCGGATGCGGAAAGACCACATTCACCTGTGGTCTGCTTCAGCTGCTTAAAAACAGGGGGAAGAATCCGGTGGCATTTAAATGTGGACCGGACTATATTGATCCAATGTTTCACGAGAAGGTGCTGGATATTCCGGGAACAAATCTGGATCCTTATTTCTCAGATAAAGAAGAATTACAACTTCTAATAAAAGAAAACTGTTCTGGTGATTCGGTGGCGGTTATAGAAGGAGTTATGGGAATCTATGATGGTATTTCCATTGAATCTGACAGGTATTCATCTTATGAGGTTGCTGAAAATACAGATACTCCGATTTTACTTTTGATGGATGCCAGGGGAGTTGGACGGACACTGATTTCTAAGATCAAGGGTATACTGGCTGATGATAGAAAGAAACTGATCCGGGGAATCATTCTAAATAGAATCAGCGAAGGATATTATAATAAAATAAAAAGAGCCGTAGAAGATGAAATCAGGAATTCCGGTTTTGATGTAAGACTGGCAGGTTTTCTGCCAAAGCTGGATGAAATAAAAATCAGCAGCAGATATCTTGGACTGAATCTTCCGAGTGAAATAAATGAGATAAAAGAGCAGATAAATCTGATGGCTGAGGAGATTGAAAAACACTGCGATATTCCTATGATAATGAAGCTTATGGAGGATGGAAGAGTTGAAGGTTCGGAAAATCATGAGATGCTATATTTAACTTTTCATAACACCCGGCTTGAAGATGCGCTTGATAGTGGTAAAACCTTAAAGCTTGCGGTTGCACGGGACGAAGCATTTTGTTTCTATTATAAGGAAAACCTAAAAGCCTTTGAAAGATGCGGTGTCGATGTAGTATATTTTTCACCAATTAATGACGAAAAAATACCGGAGGGAGTTTCCGGCGTTTTATTCGGGGGAGGATATCCTGAAAACTATGCAAAGGAATTATCCGAGAATAAATCCATGCTTGCCTCTGTCAGAAATGCAATCAGTTCAGGAATGCCCTGCATCGCAGAATGTGGAGGATTCATGTATATGCATAAAAGTATCCGGACAAAGGATGGAGATGTTTTTCCAATGACCGGGGTAATAGACGGCTCGGCTGAATATACAGGTCACCTGGTAAGATTCGGTTATTTTGAGATAAAGGATTGCAAAGAGCAAGTCTTTAAAAATCTGGCAGGAATGAAGGGACATGAATTTCATTATTTTGAAAGTACCGCTTGCGGAGAGGACTGCCAGCTGGAGAAAGCTTCCACAAAAAGTAAATACAGCGCCATGGTGGTAGATGAAAACAGGGTAATGGGCTTTCCACACTTGTATTACAATTCCCAACCGGGATTTATTCAGGAGTTTGTGGAAGTGATGAAGAAATATAGTAAAAGGAAAAGAGTATGAGTAAAAATAACAGCAGGTTCTTTGCGAATAAAGATTGTGAATACTATCCCTGTCACAAATGTGACATAGACATTAACTGTCTATTTTGTTTCTGTCCTCTGTATAATCTGGAATGCCCTGGTAACTATACCATAACAGATTCAAAGAATGGGCCGGTTAAGAATTGTAAAAACTGCGTATTCCCCCACGTACCTGAGAATTACGATAAGGTTATGGAAATACTACGCAGACAACAGAAACCCTTGGAAAAACCTGGAGAATAAATAAAAAATAAAACCGATGTTAATAAATCTTTAAGAATTACCATATAAGTTCATAATTATTTAGGTTCATAATTTGTATCATAAAGTAAGTATTAGGAGGTACACGGTTATGAAACTTAAGTTAATGGAAATAATTGGTAAGTTGTTTGAAAGTAATGAGACTGAAGATACATATTCTAGTTGTGAGGTTCCTGTTTATGCAGGATGCGGATACATGAATCCCATCTATGCCGGAGACGCCTTCGCAGGACTCAGCATAGCAACAGCAACAATGACTCAGTAGTGGGGAAAAACTAAATCTCGACTCGCTATCTACCTCCTTCTCACTGTTGACACGTAATCTATATTCCATATAGAATACAATTAACAGTATTTATATGAGGGAGTGGCGAGCGATGATAACAGAAGAAATCAGAGATGAATTATTTACATTGAAAGATGAAAAATATAGAGAGATGCAGGTTAAGATTATACCTGCTGTTGAGGCGGATTCCATTATTGGGGTCAGAACTCCGGAGTTGAGGAAGCTTGCAAAAGAGTTTTCGAAACGTGATGATGTTCAGGAGTTTTTGATGGATCTGCCTCATTTTTATTTTGATGAAAATCAGCTTCATGCTTTCATTCTTTCCGGAATGAAGGACTACGAAAATTGTATGGAAGAGCTGGAAACTTTCCTGCCCTATGTAAATAACTGGGCGACCTGTGATCAGATGTCTCCTAAGATTTTCAAGAAGCACCGAAAGGAACTTCTGGTTCATATTAAGAAATGGATCAAGTCCAAAGAAACCTATACCATAAGGTTTGGAGTGGGAATGCTGATGGAGCATTTTCTGGATGAGGACTTCGATATTAAGTATCCGGAAATGGTAGCAAAGCTGAGATCTGAGGAATATTATGTAAACATGATGATCGCCTGGTATTTTGCAACTGCACTGGCGAAACAGTATGATTCCATCCTTCCTTTTATAGAAGAGAAGAGGCTGGATGTATGGACTCATAATAAGGCAATACAGAAGTCTGTGGAGAGTTATCGGATCACTCCTGAGCAGAAGGAGTATCTGAGAACTCTTAAGATAAAATAAACACGCACATATAATATATTACGGGAGAAAAAAATGAAGAAGATAAATACTATCATATTTGATATGGATGGAACAGTTCTGAATACTTTGGATGACCTGACTGTTTCCGTAAACTATGTTCTGAGGAAGTTTGGATTTCCCGAACGTACATTGGAGGATTACAGGCGATTCTTTGGAAATGGAATTCGTCAGGCTTTGGAGCTGGCAGTTCCTGAGGGGACTCCGGAATCCGTAATAGATGAGATGCTGCCGGTTTTCAAAGAGCATTATGATGAGCATTGTCTGGATAAAACCAGTCCATATGAAGGGATTCCTGAACTGATGAGGGAGCTGAAACACCGTGGGTATAAAATGGCTATTGTTTCAAACAAGATCGATTCTGCCGTAAAGGAGCTGAATGAAAAATTCTTTTCTGAATATGTGGAGGTTGCCATCGGTGAGAAGGAAGGAATCAAAAGAAAACCGGCTCCGGACACTGTGATCCTGGCACTTAAGGAGCTGGGCAGCACTAAGGAAGAGGCTGTATATATTGGGGATTCTGAAGTGGATTTTCAGACGGCAGTTAATTCTGAACTTCCCTGCATATCTGTGCTCTGGGGATTCAGAGATAAAGACTATCTGATGGATATAGGGGCCACAATTTTTGCAGATAAACCATCAGATGTGCTGGAAATGTTGCACTTTTGTTGCACAGAGTCTGATATATTTGACCCGACGATGACAAAATAAAAAAGTATCGGGAGGTATTTATAATGAAGGAAGTAGATAATCAGAATGTAATAAATGATAATCCTCAGGGGGTGGATGTTGAGTTTGAAAATGCATCACCTGCTAAAAAGGTAACCCTTATACTTAATGGTATTAAAATCCGAACTCAGGATATAAGTGATGCAAAGTATATCGCAACAGACTATGAGCAACTATATAGTGATGCTAATAAAGAAAATGCAACCAAGGAGGCCAAAAAGGTTTTTGCTG
Organism: uncultured Lachnospiraceae bacterium; assembly: GCA_902795855.1. Taxonomy (GTDB): domain Bacteria; phylum Bacillota; class Clostridia; order Lachnospirales; family Lachnospiraceae; genus Eubacterium_Q. Next base: position 3,560 of record CADBMW010000190.1, on the reverse strand, counting down.
CCAAGGCTGTTCTTATGCATAATTCGTTGAAGAACTTTATGGCAAAAACTAAGGCTGATAATCCGAATGAATTAAAAAGAAATCCTGATGTTGCAAATATAAATGCAGCATATGCCATAAATTCTCATGCCACAGTTAAGGCCTTGGAGAGTGCTGGCGGAGATGTATTCGATGCCCTCATAAGAGAGGCTTATGATGATGTAGCTGATTATAATGAACCGGTGGAAGAAAATCAGAAGCCTTATGAAGATAAAATGGCAAAGCTGATGTATCTTTCTTATCTCAAGTATGAGTATGACCATGTTTCAGGGAATGAAGACGAGAAGAATGCATGGCGTTCTGAAATTCTGACAGAACTCATTTCAGATAAATTTGAAGATAATGTGCAAAAATTTAAAACAAATCCTTATTACAGAGATGTAATGACAAAACACATTCGTCTTTATAATCAGTATAAATCAGGTGATCTCAGACGAGAGGATTATCCAGGTATTAATGACACCATATATCAGGCATTTCATGATAGTGCTGATGAGAAGTATCAGGATATATATCCTTTAGTTCATAATGGTATAGAATTCTGGGATGAAAAGAAAAAGGCAGCGGATACAAAGAAAGTAACGGATGCTGCAAATGATATAGATATGATGAAGGCTCTCTGTATAAATGTGATACAGGGAAGTAAAGGTTACATTCCAAATAAGGTGGTAAATGATCCTGCTTTCGATACCCTTTATATAAAGAGACATTCCGCAGTTAATGGACATTATACAAATGTTCCAAAAGGTCTTTTTGAAGACAGGGAATTTGAAGCCAAAAAGGAAGATGCTTTAAAGAGACGTAAAAAGAGCCTGCGTGATGATGTTGATAAAGATATCAGGAACACTAAGGAAGCTATAGATAATAATGATGACTATATATTTGAAAGAGTTGAGGAGCTTTATGCTCTTCCGACAAAAATAGAAGAATTTAATACAATAATTGAAAGTGAAACACATGCTCTCCAGTTAATTGAGAATGATTACTGGAGATACTTTGAGATGGACTATAACAAAAACCATAAAGTTCCGCTGAATGATATAACACGTGGACCGGTTTTTGAAGCAGAAAAGAAGAGAATAGAAGAAGAGTTCTGGAAAAAGTATAAAGCAGATTATAAACGGGAGCATAAAAAAAGTATCAGTTCAGAGGAGCTTAAAGAAGCGAAGAGGAAGCAGGGTAAGATTCCGGTTAATGAAGACGCAGCTGTTCAGTTGGAAATAATAAAAACACATAGTGCTTCAAGAGAAATGCTTATTGAAAGAAAAGCCACGGTTACAGGTGAGCTTCTGGACAAAGGAAAAACACCTAATGAAATCGATTATATGCTTTCTCAAATGAAGAATTATAAAAAGCTTGTGGCTGAACGTAAACAGAAGTATGCCCATAAAGATGAAATAGCAACAGCAGATATTAATCAAGAATTTGAAGAGCTTCGTAAGGCACCTGTCTACACTAAGAATGAAGTTATTCAGGAAGGTGAGGCATATCAGGAGGCTGTTAAGGAAAATAATATAGAGACCATTAAAAAGATTAAAGCAGCTCGAGAGGAAAGAGATAATAAGCTTAAGAAGGCAGATAGAGATCTTTTTAAGGTTGTAGAATATAAAAACCTTCCGGCATACATTTCAAATGACACCGAAACTGCACTTACAAATATTCAGAATTCCTTTGACAGATATAATCTGAAATATAAAGACTATAATGAATCAAAAGATTCTCCAAACCGTAAAATAAACATCAACAACGTTTATAAAACAAGTATTTCAGAGTTTAAAACATTTGATGAACGAAATACAAAGATTCCTACAATTGCAAGGCCGGACAGAAGCCAGCAGAAGGTTTTGAAATTCGATGTAGAAGTTCTGCCGGCTATGGCGATTGATGAACTTGATATGGATAAGGTTGTCATAGATCAGCATCTGCTTGAACCGGAAGAAATAGACCTGGAAGTAAATGAACCGGTGGCTGATAATAATTCTGTACAGCGAATTCTTGATGCATATAATGCAGTTAAGAAAGAATCCTTTACATTCCGTACAGGTTCAACGGAATATAAAGATATTTATGAAGGCTTAAAGAGTATAAGAGGTGCTGAGCTACAGGGTGAGAATGCCATTAAAAAGACTATTCCTAATATCATGAAGATTATTGCTGTTATGGACCAGTATATTGACAGGAAAGAAGATGAGAAGGATGCTGCAGAAGGCGAGAAAAGAAATTCTCGAAATCGTCGTGAAGCTGTTATCGATGCAAGAAATAGTCTTCGTCAGGCTCTTGCTGGTATTAAATCCCAGAATGGTATATATCCGAAGGACTTTACACCTGATGAAGTACGTTACAGCCTTGAGTATTTACTGAAGCTAAATGAAAAAGAGCTTAAGAATTCACAGAATGAAAAAGAGGTTAAGAGTATAATCAGTTCTCTGAAGAAGGGAGATAGAATCGGCTCTCAGAAGAAAATGCAGGAGTTTTTGTCAAAGCATGTTGATTCATATATGGATCCACAGACCGGATATTCTTTCAAGGTTCATGATGAGGATGTGAATAAGAAGAGAATTCCTGAGAATCTTGATGAGAGAATATATGCAATGATGCTGAAGGAATATGAGAAACTTGTACAGAGTAATATTCTTTATTATCAGTACAAAAATATTTCCAGGTTCCCTGACCTTATTGATAGTGTAAAAAATGTAAATCACGAAAATGAAATCGATAAGAGCATAAATGATAAATTTGGTATCAACATTGATACTGTGGATTTCAGTCCGAAGTACAGACTGAAGAAGGTTGATAACATTAATGATTATAAAGCCCAGTTTGATGAGCATTATAAATGTTGTATATCAACCATTGCTAATGAAACTTACGCTACTTCAGTTGTAAATAAAGAACACGATATGGATTATGTGGTGAGAGCTGCAATTCTTGCTCGTACTGTTGAGTCCGCTTTTTCAAGTCTTTATCTGCAGGCAGTAGAGAAGAATATGAATAATGACAATTTCAACTTTGATACTGTGGATCAGAATCGTCGAAAGGTTCTTACAGTAATTAAGGATACACCAATTGTCGATAATATCGGAAAATGCCTTAAGAATTACTTTGATATGAGTGGCGAAGCTGAAAACTCTCATGCTGAGCAGCGGGTAAGTATTGATTTCCGTAGAGAAAGCCTCAAGAATCCGGAGCAGTTCAACAAGATTATAGTAGCAAGTGCAGTTGAGCTTACGGTAAAGAATTCTCTTAAGGATATTGTGAGTATGACTCAAAGGAAAAACTATAACAGGCAGGATATGAAGAAAGCTCTGGAAACTCTTGATAAGACAACTAAGATTGCCAGGGAAATCGGAGCAACAAATGTTCTGGAAAGAGTTAATAAGCATCTTACTGCTGACTTTAAGGGAGCTACCTTTGATGAGACATTAAAGAAGCTTCAGGAAAATGTAAATAAGGTCAACGTTCGTAAGCAGGAAGAACCTGCAAAGGGCGTCAGAATGAAGTAAAATTTATAACAATATAAC
>CADBMW010000189.1 GCA_902795855.1 uncultured Lachnospiraceae bacterium | reverse complement strand
GTGAGGGCTCTGATAACTGACTCAGATGTATATGATCTTGAAGCCAGATTGATAAATGAAGGTGAGGAAGAATTATGAATTTACCCAATAAAATAACTCTTTTCAGAGTAATACTTATTCCATTTTTTCTGATATTTTTTATGATACCGGGAATACCTGCAGGAAAGTGGATAGCATTTGTCATATTTATAGTTGCTTCTCTTTCAGATATGGTAGACGGAAAAATCGCAAGAAAATATAATCTGGTTACCGACTTTGGTAAATTCATGGATCCGCTGGCTGATAAGCTTCTTGTGTGCTCAGCTATGATAGCTCTTATCCCGGGTGGAAGGATTATGGCCTGGGTTGTTATCATAATTATAGCCAGAGAGTTTACTATTAGTGGCTTCAGACTTATAGCAGCTGATAACGGAAAGGTTATAGCGGCAAGTATGTGGGGCAAAGTTAAGACGGCGGTTACCATGGTAATGCTGGTTGTTCTGATTGCAAATCTGGGAGAAGACTTCCCGGATGCAGAAAAGATAATCAGAATAGTGGAGCTTGTGCTCATATATCTGTCAGCTGTTCTTACAGTAGTATCTCTTATAGATTATCTGATAAAGAATAAAGAGGTTATAGCTACATATAAATAGTTTTATATTTGTATGATAATAGTGCGAGAGGATTTTTTAATGAATCCTCTCGTTTTTTTGATTTAAGGTTGAAATATGGCATTAAATAGGGTAGTATGTATAAGGCAAAAGTTGCGGTTTCCCGGATTTAGATAAAATCCAGGTAAACGCGTAGTAACATATATTTAATAAATGGAGGAATACACGATGAGCGACAAGCTTAAACTGTCAGCGAGCGAGAGGATTGCAACTCTTCTTGATGACTCAAGTTTCGTTGAAATCGGTTCTGAAGTAACATCCAGATCTACTGATTTTAATGAAGGAAGCATTGATACTCCTAAGGATGGTGTAATAACCGGATATGGACTTATCGATGGCAAACTGGTTTATGTATATAGTCAGGATGCATCTGTACTTGGTGGTGCTGTAGGTGAAATGCACGCCAAAAAGATTTCTGCTATATATAACTTAGCTATGAAGGTTGGAGCACCTGTTATAGGTCTTATTGATACAGCAGGACTCAGACTTCAGGAGGCAACTGATGCATTACACAGTTTTGGTGCATTATTTAGAAAGAGTTCTATGGCATCCGGTGTCATTCCTCAGATTACTGCAGTTTTCGGTAACTGCGGTGGTGGTGCAGCTATTCTGTCTGCGCTTTCTGACTTCACATACATGGTTGAAGATTCTAAACTTTTCGTAAATAGTCCTAATGCAATAAAAGGAAACTATGAAGACAAATGCGATACTGCTTCAGCTTCATATGTAAGCAGCAGCACATCTCTTGTGGATGGCGTTTGCTCAAATGATAATGATGCAATACTTCGTATCAGAGGTCTTGTAGCAGTTCTTCCTTCAAACAATATGGAAGATGCAGTTTCTCTTTGCGAGGATGATCTTAACAGAACCACTCCTGGAATTGAAGCTTCCAAGGATGATGCAAAAGCGGTTTTGAATAGTATTTCAGATGATAATTTATTTATAGAGACAAAAGCTGATTATGGTAAGGATATAGTAACTGGCTTTATCAAGCTTAACGGCGCTACCATAGCAGCAGTTGCAAATCAGGTAAATGAGTCAAAAGGACTTATCTCCACTGAGGGTGCTGATAAGGCAGCAAGCTTTATAAGCTTTGCTGATTCATTTAATATTCCTGTGCTTACACTTACAGCTGCTACAGGATTTGATGCTACTTTTGAAAGTGAGAAGACTATAGCAAAGAATGTTGCTAAGCTTTCAGTTGCATTTACAGATGCATCAGTTCCTAAGGTAAATGTTGTAATAGGTGATGCTTTTGGTTCTGCATATATCGTAATGAATTCAAAGTCAGTTGGAGCTGATCTTGTATATGCATGGCCTACAGCAAGAATCGGTATTACATCTCCTGAGGTTGCTGCTGAAATCATGTATGCTGATGATATAGCAGGAGCTGATGATAAGGTAAATGCCATCAAGGAAGCTGCTGCTAAGATTACAGAGTCACAGTCAAGTGCTCTTGCAGCTGCAAAGAGAGGTTATGTTGATAATATAATAGAACCTGATGCAACAAGAAAGAGACTCATAGCTGCATTTGATATGCTTGCTACAAAGAGAGAGGAAAGACCATACAGAAAGCATATGTCATTTTAAGGAGGATTTATCTGATGAAGAAAAAGACAACAAAGATGCTTATTCTTTCTGTTATTCTGATATTTATACTTTCTCTTACCGGATGTGGTAAGGAAGAGGAGCTTAATTTCGAGTTCAATGAGGATGCTATGCAGCAGTATACACAGGAACTCGTAACTAAGTACAGTAATACCTCTGAGGTTGAGCAGGATTACTTCTTAAATGAAGGCTCTGATCTTGAGAAAACAGCTGTTGCCGGATTCCTGGCTGCTGATTCAACGGATCATGTTGGAAACTTTATTGATTTTGCTCAGGGAAGCGATTCAGTTACATTCTCCAACGGAGCTGATGGAAAGGTTGTCTGCTCACAGATATGTAATTATTCAGGCAGAGATGTTAAGGTTGCAATATCTTACAGACCGAATAAAGCATTTGAACTTGATAAAGAAAAATTATATGAAAATCTTGTAAAACAGGCCAGCCAGTATGGAATGGATGTTACAAGCTATGTAACACAGGTTTATGGCTCATATCCTGAGCTTGATATGTCATCTATGGATAAGTTCCTTGATTCATATCTTGCTGCCGGAAATGATGAAAGACCTTTTGAGGCTGTTGAATGTGAAGTAAGTGCTGTTTATACAAAGAAAGAGCTTATAACAATGGCAGGTAAGAATACTGCAATAGGTATGGGTGTCGTATTTACAGTTCTTATATTTATATCATTCATAATAAGTCTGCTGAAGTTCCTTCCTATGATCTTCGATGCTGACATCAGAAGAGCAAGAGCTGAAAAGAAGGCTGCTCAGGAAGCTGCTCAGAAGCAGACTGAGGATATGATAATCGGAAACAGAAGTGATGAGAAGAAAGAAAGCTCACCTGCTGCTCCTAAGGCAGAGCCTGCAGCGTTTGCAAAGCCTGCGGCTAAGGCTGAAGAGAATCTTATGAATGATGAGGAACTGGTAGCAGTTATCACAGCAGCTATATATGCTGCAAGCGGTAGTGTCAGAGGACCTGCTTATACAGCAAGTAATGATAAGCTTATAGTCAGATCAATTAGAAGAGCAAGATAAGGAGAATAAAAATGAAAAATTATAAAATTACAGTAAATGGAACAACATATGATGTAGCTGTAGAAGAAATCGGAGCCGGCGTTGCACCTGCAGCAGCTCCAGTAGCAGCACCTGCGGCAGCTCCAGTAGCAGCACCTGCAGCTTCAGCGGCACCTGCAGCAGCACCAGCAGCTCCTGCAGCATCAGGATCAAAGGGAAGTATCGTAGTTTCTGCACCTATGCCTGGTAAGATCCTTGGAGTTAAAACTGAGGTTGGTAAGGCAGTAAAGAAGGGTGATGTACTTATGGTACTTGAGGCTATGAAGATGGAAAATGAAATCGTAGCTCCTGAAGATGGTACAGTTGCATCAGTTGAAGCTACAGTAGGAGCTCAGGTTGAGTCTGGAGATATACTTGTAACACTCAACTAAGCCTGAGGAGGTCTGAAATGAAAGAGATAATAATTAACTTAGCTAACCAGACAGGTTTTGCTACTCTTGATTGGAAGAACTACATAATGATTCTTGTTGCATTTCTCTTTATGTATCTTGCAATCGCAAAGGGATTTGAGCCACTCCTGCTTGTTCCGATTTCATTCGGTATGTTTCTGGTAAATATGTTTCCAGGTATTATAGAAGAGGGTGGACTTCTTCATTACTTCTATAAACTGGATGAATGGAGTATTCTTCCTTCACTCATTTTCATGGGCGTAGGAGCTATGACGGACTTCGGTCCGCTGATAGCCTACCCGCCAAGTTTTATACTTGGTGCGGCGGCGCAGTTTGGTATATATGGAGCGTATTTCCTTGCTATAGCTCTTGGATTTACAGGAAAAGAAGCAGCAGCTATTTCCATTATCGGTGGAGCTGATGGTCCTACATCAATCTTCCTTGCAGGAAAGCTTGGAATGGGTGATACACTTCTCGGACCTATAGCAGT
>CADBMW010000188.1 GCA_902795855.1 uncultured Lachnospiraceae bacterium | reverse complement strand
TTGCACCGTATCCCAGAGCTATTGTGCTTTGCACCGTATCCCAGAGCTTTTGTGCCATATCGCTTTCAGCGATATGCAAGCCTTCCTACGGAAGTCTTGGTTGCACTATGTGCAACGCATCCTCACTTCGTTCGGACTCTGGGAGCCTCGGTGCCTTGCACCGTATCCCAGAGCTATTGTGCTTTGCACCGTATCCCAGAGCTTTTGTGCCATATCGCTTTCAGCGATATGCAATCCCTGCTGCGCAGGTCTTGATTCTGCTTCGCAGAATGCATCCTCTCTGCGCTCGGACCCTGGGAGCCCTCGGTGCTTCGCACCGTATCCCAGAGCTGTGTTGCGCATTTGTTATACATAGAGGATTATAATCGGTTCATAGTAAAAGAAATCATAGTGATCAATCTTTTGATATATGGAGGGTAATGATATGCCACGTAAAACAAAACAGCAGAAATATGAAAATTATGATAAGAGAAAGCAGTATTTTATGCTTAACAAATATTCAACGGATATGAGTGAGCTTGGTACGCTTTTGGATAATAAAGGCGGAGAGGTTTCTGATAAAGCGACTATGACTGCTCTTAACGCGGATGAAAAGTATGACAAAATACTGGAGCTTGATTTTACTAAAAATGTCCTTGAAGAAGATCAGTCTGAACTGATTCAGGAGATTAATAAAAGTTATAAGCGTATGGAAAAGAGTATCCAGAAATATAATGGGCCTTTTAAGGAAATCCTTGAGGCTTCAAATTATATAGGAAATCCTGCAAATGGTGATATTCTCGATGCATATGTAGATCAGCCTTCTCTTGAAAGGATTATGTCTTCATTTGCTACTGCGCCATCTTTTGTAGATTATAGAGACGAAGAAAAAGAAATAGATGATCCTATTAACAAGGGAAAGAAAATAAAGAAAACTGTTTCAGAAAAGTACATAGATCTTGAAAATATGAATAAACGAAAAGCAGCTCTAGGAGAGTTTGCTGGTTATTTGACGGATTATTATGGGGCGGTAAAGAATCTTTTCCAGGTCGTATATGAAAGACAGAAGGCTGAAAAAGATGATAAGAAGGGGCTTGATATTTCTTATATGAAGAAATATGCCAAAGCTATTGATGACTTTACAACCAAATTTGATAAGCTTAAGACAGAGTCTGAAAAAAGGTATGAAAGAACTGATCTTTCACAGGGAGAGAAGGACTTTTTATCTATTAGGGTCAAAAACCCTCGGGCTGGAAAACTTGACAAAAATAATAAAATAGAGCCTGATTTTATAGACCGTCCGAATCTCAACAATCCATTGGGGAATATAACTTCTACAGATCCTAAAGTGGATAATAGAGATGCTATCCCGGTTGCTGTTGCGAATATGAAAGGTCAGTCCCAGGCTATAAAAAATGGGTGGACACTTGCTGATTTCAAATTACTGGGATATATCAGCGAGGCTAAAGCAGATGTTGAGAATTCTAAGAAAGGTGCTGTAATAAATGTTGAGAATGCAAAAATTACACTTGATAAGATTAATAAGGAAATAGAGGTTTACAAGAATGCGAATAATGAAGCAATGGTGCAAGACAGGCTCAGAGCAAAGAAATTACAGCAGGAAACACTTGAAAATTATGAGCAGATGCTAAAGGACTCGGATGCTGCTTATAAAGACATAAATGCTATCTATGATAAATATTATAATGTTAAGAACCCTGATTATATTACCAGGAGAGAGGCTCTTAAGGAAGCTGAAGAATACAATAACAAATATAAGGATACGGGAGTTGCCTCTGTCTGCAGGAGAACATTTGCAGCTATTGAGGATGAAATTAAGGATCCTTATGAATTAGAGGGAAAAACCAGACTTGAGCAGGCAGAAAGCATGCTGAAGTCTCTTAAGGATGTTGACCAGATTCTTAGATCTTCAGATAACTTCAGGGATGTTAAAAATGGTGTAGAGAAACTGGTGGAGATGGCCAGAAAACATCCGAATATGAATGAAGAACAGTTCTGGGAATACCAGAAGCAGGTACTTAAAGTAAAGGGATACGTTAATAAATATCTAAAGGGAAAGAATAAAGAATTAGTTGATTATGCTAAAAAGAATAATGGTAAGCATCTGAAACGTTCAGAGTATACCAGCAAACGTATAAATGCAGTAAGTGATCTGTGGGAAAAGCTGGACTGTCATATGAGTCTTACCTCAGGTGAGTTCACCAAGGAATATACCGGAAATGAAAAGGAACGTGCACTTGCCAAGTACGAGCGACTTGTAAGAATGGAAGGCGAGCATAGACAGAGAATCCTTGGAAAAGAAAGAACAGGCGAAGATTATTTACAGTATGATCATTATAATATTACAAATGAATATGAATCATTTTTAAAGTCTCTTTATCTTGAGAAGATGAAGCATCGTTTTGATACAGACCCCACCTTTACGCCAACACAGTTTTATAAAAGTCTTAATTCCAATGAAATAGAAGATGGCGTTAAGAAAATGAAAAAGGAGCTCAGTCCTAAATTCAAGACCCGTATAAAGCAATCCATTAAGGAACGTATACATCTGGATGGGGAGGATGAAGATTACTATGTTGTAGAAGACAGGTATTTTAGAGGTATGGTTGCCTTTGATTCTCCTATACTTGCCAATATTCCAATTGGAGTAGGTCAGGACTATGTCAGATTTGAGTACAAAATGGAGCTGATGCGTACAGGGCTGGCTGATGAATCTGTATTTGATAATGATGATTATGTAGATGGACCTAAGTATGAACCGGATAAATGGGAGATAGAAAAATATAATATTGTAAGACCTGAGCCGAAGAAGGAAGAACCTAAGAAGGAAGA
>CADBMW010000187.1 GCA_902795855.1 uncultured Lachnospiraceae bacterium | reverse complement strand
GTTACGGAGTTTTATCTGAGTGAAAGAGATGAGGCTGAAGGTAAAGGTGAGGTTCTGATTGATTATGATAATGGTAAAGGAGAAGTTGTGACTATTCTTAACAGAATAGTTTCTTCTACCGGGGTTGTAATTAAGGGAACTCTATTTATGGCAAAGGATGAAGAACCGCTTACCGAAGAGGAATATCAGAAAGTTGATCTGGTTCATCGTCTTACGCTTAGTTTTATTTCAAGAAACAGACTTCAGAAGACCGTTTATAAGATGGCATTTTTTGATTTGGACGGATATGCGAATCTTCGTGTCTTTATGAGACATATAGGTGAGAAATATCACAAAAATGAGTTAGTTGGAAATACTGCAGCATGTATAAATCTCAGACATTTTTCTCTTATTAATCAGGATTTGGGAAGACAGCTGGGAGATTACATACTGAGAAAGTATTTTGATATGATTCAGGCTGAACTTGGAGACGATGGAATCATTTGCCGTATGGGCGGCGATAATTTTGTATTGTTTTTCAAGAATGAAAAGAAAGAAAAAATGCTGGAGATGTTTGAAAGTCTCCCTGTGTGCTACGATGAAGAAAATGAGAAGAGAGTCGTAGTATCTGCAAGAGCAGGTATATTTACAATTCCTCCTGATTTCAAAATTGATAATCCGGGACAAATTATGGAAATGGTATATCCTGCGGTGCAGATGGCAAAGGGCGGCGGACAGAGTGTCATAGTTTATGACAAGAATATGCTGGCAAATCGCGAAAAGATAAAAAAACTTCGCCAGCAGTTTGCTATAGGTATGAAGACCGGAGAGTTTCATTCTTACTATCAGCCTAAGGTTGATGTCAGAACCGGCCAGATAGTAGGAGCTGAGTCTCTCTGCCGATGGATAAAGAAAGATGGCAGAATGGTCATGCCTATGGAATTCATCCCGGTACTTGAGATGAATATGGATATATGTACTCTGGACTTCCACATGCTGGAGGTAGTATGCAGAGATATCAGGAAATGGATCGATGAAGGAAAAACAATTCCAAGGATTTCCGTCAACTTCTCCAGAAAACACCTTATGAATCCTGATCTTGTAGACAATATTCTGTCAATCATTGATAAGTATGAAGTGCCACATAGTTATATAGAAATAGAATTGACTGAGACCACAACGGATGTGGAGTTTACCGATCTTAAGAGAATAGTTACTAATCTTCAGGCGGAAGGTGTATATACTTCTGTAGACGATTTCGGAAACGGATTTTCATCCTTGAATCTTATCCGTTCTATTCCTTGGAACGTTCTTAAGATTGACAGATCACTTCTTCCTATGGATGACGAGCATGCAAATAGCATTACAAGTTGCTTGTATAATCATGTGGTTTCCATGGTTCGTGACATTGGAATTGAGTGTATTACCGAGGGTGTTGAGACCAGAAAGCAGGTAGATCTTCTCAGAACAAATGATTGTAATATAGCTCAGGGATTCTATTTTGATAAAGCGCTTCCTATTGAAGAGTTTGAAGCGAAGATGGAAGGTTGTCCTTATCAGAGTCAGCTGGCATAGTGAAATGAAAAGAGCATGAAATGAAAAAATCTGAGCCGGAAAATAAAAAAAGCATTACTATTTCAGATGTTGCCGAGGCTCTTGGAATATCTAAAACCACTGTGTCCAGAGCTATATCCGGAAAGGGAAGAATCGGAGAAGAAACCAGAAATAAAGTTCTTAAATTTATCGAAGACAACAATTATAAGCCAAATCCCATGGCTAAGGGGCTGGCTGAACAGAAGAATTATAATATATGCTGGGCCATTCCGGGGAATTCAAATACATCGGACCTTCCTTTTTTTCAAAGATGTATGGCCGGAGTGTGTGAGGTGTCCATGGAGACAGATTATGATGTGCTTATATCCATGGTATATGAAGATAACATTTCCCAGCTTAAAAGAATTGTAGATAACAAAAAAGCTGACGGAGTGATACTTGCCAGAACACTGGTGGATGATCAGTCCGTCAGATTTATGAAGGAACGCGGGATTCCATTTGTAGTAATTGGAAGCACCAGTGAAACGAATGTGATCCAGATTGATAATGACCACATCAACGCCTGCAGAGAACTAACCTCATCTATTATCAGGATGGGAAAGAAAAGAGTAGCTCTGATAGGCGGCTCCATGAATCATGTGGTAAACAGAACAAGACAAAAGGGTTACGAGGAAGGCCTTATCCATGAAGGCCTTAAGGTTGATGAAAGTCTTATATTTCCGAATAATGAAACTGCGGAAGAGATAGAAGACTCAGTTGAAAAAGCCCTTGATGCTGGTGCTGACTGCATCATATGTATGGATGACAGAATCTGCCATCTGGCCCTTACAAAGCTGAAAAAGAAAGGGATAAGCATACCGGGAGACGTAGGTATTGCATCCTTTTATAACAGCGATATACTTTCAAATAATCAGCCGGCCATAACTACGCTGGAATATGATCCCAAAGAGCTGGGCAACGTAGCCTGCAGCACCCTGCTGAAACTGATAGCCGGTGAAACCGTAGAAGAAAAAAATGTACTGGGTTACAAAGTCCTGTTGAAAAACTCAATTTGACTCATTCTTCAAATAGTGGTGTGGAGAAGTATCTTTCGGCGGTGTCCGGAAGTACGGTGACTACCGTTTTTCCTTCACCAAGTTTCTTGGCCAGCTTTAAGGCTGCTGCAACATTGGTGCCGCTGGATATTCCGCACATAAGACCTTCCTCCCGGGCAAGCCGCTTGGCAGTGGCCAATGCTTCGTCATCTGTTACCACATATATTTCATCATATATTTCCTGATTTAAAATATCGGGAATGATTCCGTCGCCGATTCCCATCTGAAGGTGTGTTCCGATGGTTCCACCTGCAAGGATAGCAGCGTTTTCAGGCTCAACTGCCCATATTTCTATATCAGGATTCTGAGCTTTGAGAACCTCGCCGATTCCGGTAATGGTTCCTCCTGTTCCTATACCTGAACAGAATCCGTCAATTGGACCTTCGGCCTGTTCCATTATCTCAAGTGCAGTATGATTCTTGTGAGCTTTGATGTTATTTGGGTTTGCAAACTGCTGTGGAACGAAGACTCTTGGATCTTTTTTCTGCATTCTGAGTGCCATCTGAAGACATTCATCTATGCAGGCTCCGATATCACCGGCATCATGGATGAGCTTTACTTCAGCACCATAATGTCTCACTATCTTGCGTCTTTCCTCACTTACAGAATCAGGCATTATGATAATGGTCCTATATCCCCTGACTGCTCCTACCAGAGCAAGTCCGATGCCCTGGTTACCACTGGTAGGTTCAACGATTATGGTATCCTCTTTTATGAGGCCTTCCTTTTCGGCGGCCTTTATCATTTTTAGTGCAGTTCTTGTTTTGATGGAGCCACCTATATTGACTCCTTCAAATTTTACAAGAACCTCAGCACTTCCTGGTTCGGTCATTCTGTTAAGTCTTATAAGTGGTGTATGACCGACAGCATCAAGTACGTTGTTATATATCATAACATTCTCCTATATCCGCGATTATTATGTGTCGACGAATCTATTATTTTATAGCTGCGAATCCCTTATCTATATCAGCGATTATGTCGTCGATGTTTTCAAGACCAACTGAGAATCTGATCATACCGCCTTCGATTCCAGCGGCAACAAGCTGCTCATCAGTAAGCTGTCTGTGAGTTTCGCTTGCAGGGTGAAGTACACATGTACGGATATCTGCAACGTGAACCTCGTTTGAGCAGAGCTCCAGAGCGTTCATAAATTTCATAGCAGCATCACGACCGCCCTTTACTACAAATGATATAACTCCGCAGGACTTTCCACCCAGATATTTCTTTGCAAGCTCATAGTTAGGATCTGACTCAAGTCCCGGATATGTTATAGACTCAATGTTCTCATTATTCTCAAGATACTTTGCAACTGCATAAGCATTTTTATAATGCTGCTCCATACGGATTGGAAGTGTTTCCAGACCAAGATTTAAAAGGAATGCTGAGTTAGCTGCAGGATAGCAGCCGAAATCTCTCATAAGCTGCATACGAGCCTTGAGGATATATGCCATTTTTCCATATTTCTTAACATAAGAAATACCATGGTAGCTTTCATCCGGCTCAACAAGCTCAGGGAATTTACCGTTTGTCCAGTCGAAGTTACCGCTGTCTACGATGATTCCACCACCCTGAACTGCATGTCCGTCCATGTACTTTGTAGTTGAATGAACTACGATATCAGCTCCATACTGGAATGGTTTGCAAAGTATAGGTGTTGCAAATGTATTATCAATGATAAGAGGTACACCTGCTTCATGAGCAAGTCTTGCAAATCTTTCGATATCGAAAACCTTGAGAGCAGGGTTGGCGATGGTCTCACCAAATACTGCCTTTGTGTTCTCTTTGAATGCAGCTCTTATTTCTTCATCTGTTGAATCCTGGCTTACGAATATACATTCGATGCCCAGCTTCTGAAGAGTAAATGCGAAAAGGTTAACTGTACCGCCGTAAATCTCTGGAACAGATATGATGCTGTCACCGGCGCGGGCGATATTAAGAATAGAAAGAAGAGAAGCAGCCTGTCCGGAAGTAGTAGCCATAGCTCCAACACCACCTTCAAGCTGATTGATCTTTTCCTCTACAGCCATAACTGTAGGATTTGCGAATCTTGAATAGATAAGTGCCTTTGTAGGATCATCAAATACAGCAGCTATTTCTTCAGTAGAGTCAAATCTGTAGGTTGTGCTCTGTACAATAGGAACAACTCTTGGTTCAGAATTCTTTGGTGTATATCCTGCATGCAGGCATAATGTTTCGTCTTTCATTTTGTCCTCCTATTAATATCACTAATTCATTTTTTTATGTGCGAACCAGTAAAATATACGCACAAAGAACAATATATCATAAAATGGTGTTGGTTGCAAAACTTAAGGTTGCATTTTATAATAAATGGAAGATGAAAAAATGATGTTATTTATAGTTACACTACAAATCATATGAATTCAGGGGAAATGCCATGTTAAAAATACTTATTGTAGAAGATGAAAAACCCATATCAAATCTTATCAGGCTCAGCCTTAAGGGGGCCGGATATGAATGCGATACAGCCTTTGACGGAGAAGAGGCCATAGAGAAGATAGATGAAAACCAATATGATCTCATGCTTCTGGACATCATGCTTCCTGAGGTGGATGGATTTGAGGTTATGGAATATGTGAGGCCTCTGGGCCTGCCTGTTATTTTCCTCACTGCAAAGGATGCTCTGGATGATAGAGTTAAGGGACTTAAAATGGGTGCTGAGGATTATATCATCAAGCCTTTTGAAGTGGCTGAGCTTATAGCCAGAGTTGAGGTGGTTCTCAGAAGATATAATAAAACCGAGGATACCTTCGAGATAAATGGTCTTGTAGTGGATGCGGTTTCAAAGGTTGCTAAAAGAGATGGAGTAGAAGTAAGCCTTACTCCAAAGGAATTTGAACTTTTGCTTTTATTCCTGAGGACTCCAAACACAGCCCTCTACAGGGATACCATTTATGAAAAGGTATGGGGCGGCGAGCTTGAATACGGAAGCAAGACTGTGGACCTGCATGTGCAGCGTCTCAGAAAAAAGGCCGGTCTTACAAAGGAGCTTCGCTCAGTTAGTAAGGTGGGGTACAGGCTTGATGTTTCAAAATGATTTGAGAGGAAGCAGACTTGAGTTTCAGGGTACGAATTTCTATTATAATGACAGTTCTGGTTTCCCTGCTTTTCAGCGTGGGATCCACCATCATTATTCATAGATCTTATATGACTTCTCTGGACAGAGAAGAGCGTGAGGCTGTAGACAGCCTTCAAATGGTAAATAGTGTTTTCAGACTTTCCTATGAATCCAGCGGCAAGCTGGGAGAGGATCAGCTTCTCAGAATTCTCCGAAGTCTGGGAACTTACAAGACATCTTCGGATGTCTTTTTGTTGTACAAGGATGATGTCCTTATCTATGGTAATTTTCAAAACATAGATATGGATATTGATCTGGACAATCTGATAAATGAAAATGATGACGAGGAAGGAATTTCTGTAAATTACGCTTTTACGGATGGTACCCTCAGATATATTATCAGTTCTACAAGTATTTATATAGGAAATGAAATATATATAATATGCATCTGCCGTGATATATCATCAGTGGTGGAAATGCGTGAAAGGCTATATAGCATATTCGTTAAATCATTCTTTATAGCTCTCTTTGTTACAACTATCGTTTCCAGACTGCTTTCTATTCTTGTTGTTAAGCCCCTTAAGAATCTTACAAAGGCCACCAGAGAGATTGCAGACGGAAATCTTTCCTATCGTTCTGATATTCATTCAAATGATGAAGTCGGAGCTCTTTCCCGGGACTTTGATACAATGGCTGATAAGCTTCAGGAAAACATGGATCTTCTGAAGGAGGCGGCAGAGGAGAAGGATCGTTTCATGGGAGCATTTACCCATGAATTGAAGACCCCTATGACTTCCATCATCGGATATGCAGAGCTGCTGAGAACTCAGGATCTGGAAGAAGAGGATAGACAGGATGCTCTTGAATACATCTATTCAGAGTCTAAAAGACTTGAAAGTATGTCGCTTAAGCTGCTTCAGCTATTTGTCTCAGACAAGGATAAACCGGAATTCAAAGAGGTGAGTCCAAAGGAAATGGTAGAGGATATAGTAGTTCATCTTAAGCCTACTCTTGAAGAACAAAATATAGATATTACCTGTGAAACACAGGAGGGAAGAACTTATCTGGAGCCTGCTCTGGTAAGAACTCTTATTATAAATCTCATAGATAATTCCCGTAAGGCCATGGACAAGAAGGGACTCATAAATGTCACCCAGAAAATGGTACCAGAGGGTGTAACATTTTCCATAACTGATAATGGAAAGGGTATGCCGAAGGAAGCCATAGAGCATGTAACTGAGGCCTTTTACAGAGTAGATAAATCCCGTTCGAGAGCTCAGGGAGGTGCAGGTCTGGGACTTGCTCTCGTGTCCAAGATTGTGGAGCTTCACGAAGGAGCCATAGATATAGCCAGTGAGATAGGTCAGGGTACCTCAGTCACTGTTACACTGAAAAATATGAACCATTTTCAGGAAATAGAGGATGAAACACTGAATGAACCGGCTGATAAAGAGAACGCGGAAGTATAAGGGGAAAGTATGAAAACTAAGATTACTCCAAAAACTGTATATATTCTGTTTGCGGCACTATGTTCTATAGCATTCGCATTCTTCATTCCACAGCTGGTGTTTCAGTATGAAGACAACCGTACTAAGAATTATGATATTCATTATTCATCTGAAAATATGGATTTAAATATGGACTCTATCAGTATCGCTGAGAAGCTGAGAGACATTTCCAGTGAACTGACAGAAGTTTCATATATCTATATGAAGGATGATTATTCTGATAGTGGTATGGAAACCAAGAGTGAACCTGATGAGATAAGAGAAAAGGCTGTAAATGATATGGTGGATGTATTCCTCGGCAGTGATTATGCTGATCTGATGGAGGAAAGGTATTCCAATATTGAAAAAGCCGGTGGCTTCAGGGATTATCTTATAAATGAGGTTGAGTGTTATGTAACGCCTGTACTCGTGGTCCGTCCAAATGAAAAGGATTATTTCCTGGCATGGGAGATGATAATCAATGATGAAGATACGGGAAACTATCTTCTGATGGTGGACGACAGCACTGGTAAGATTCTTTCACTTCAGATATACAAGACAGCGCTTGATTTTGAATCTTTGTCAGAAAGAATGGAGTCAGGAGAATTCTCAGAAACATTTTTTAATTATTATGGAATCACGGTGAACAATATCAGCTTACTGAACAATACACACATCTATAAATATAAGATCAACATGACATCTAAGGATTCTGAACTGGATTTTATAAATAATTTCTCTGTTGATTTTTTGCTTGACGTACAGGATGAAGGAAGCATATATTTTAATAACGTCGATGAGCAGTATATGCTCTATGATTTCAATGATGTATTAAACGACGAATCAGAGGACTGATGTAATGTTCCTCAAAATAAAGGATAAATCATTTAATGAGTACTAATATAAAACGCAGACGTAAAAATAAATCTCCAAATCATGAAAAACGAAAAATGATATTTTTCCTTGGAGGTTTCTTTCTGCTTTTTACAATTCTTATAATCTTCAGACTTTCAAAGGGAGAGGAGGTTATAAATGAAAGAGCAGTGGCAAAGGGTGAAACAGTTAAGGAAAAGAAAAAGAAAAAGGATGATAAAGAAAAGAGCTTTGATCATGAAGAGGCTGTAAGGGGAATCTCTCTATATGATAAGGATGCCCATACTATATCGAAGACAAGAGCAGAGGAGCTGATGAAGGATTATGCTGAGTGCTATAGCTTCGATGAATCCCTATATAATGATGATTTAAAAAAGCTTTTGATGAATCATTTTGAGGCAAGGGAATTTGTACTAAATTATCCCCTTCATGTGACTAGGGAATATTCAGAGGTAAGATCCGTCGGAGAAGCTTCTTCAGATTCAGAGAACTCAGGTTCAGAAAAGTCCCAGGCCCAGGCTTATTATCCGGGACAAACTCCGGAATATACCTCCACCTCTGATTTCAGACCGTCAGATGTAAATCTTGCAACCGGAACAGATGCAGCTGATAAGACTAAATATCCTTCGGAGATGGATTATAAAAATGAGATTCCGCATCTTTATCAGTGGGATCTGAGATGGGCATATAAGGTATATGGACTTGATGTAATGGGACTTACAGGATGTGGTCCTACGGCACTTTCCATGGTGGCCATGTATCTTCTGCAGGATCCGCTTTTTACTCCTGATTACGTGGCTCAGTTTTCACTGGATGAAGGCTATAATGTTCCAGGACTCGGAACCAGCTGGGAGCTTATGACAGATGGTGCAACCAAGCTTGGACTTACTCCTGAGATACTTAATCTGGATGAAAACCAGATGGCTCAGGCGCTGCTAAATGGAAAGCCTATTATCTGCATTTGCGGTGAGGGAGATTTTACAGATCAGGGTCATTTCATAGTAATATCCGGGTATGAAGGAGAAGCGACCAACGGGTATTACACAGGTGGAAAATTTATAGTCAACGATCCTAACTGTATTGAGAATTCAAATAAAACCTGGACCTATAAACAACTTCTTGGTCAGGTGGATAATGTTTGGGCTTACTCTAAAACACCAACAGATTGATGTGATTTTCATGTGAAAAATATACAAATGAAAATTCTTAATGTTTCCCTGGTTGTTAAATATGGAGAAATTTTTATAAATAGTTGCAAAATGTTTACAAAAATATTAAAATACCACTCGAAAAAAAGATAGACACACTTAATTTAGCAACTTGGGTAAAGTAGTAAGTAGTATGTAATCTAATTTTATTCATTTAATGGAGGAAAAAAAGATGGCAGTAAAGAAGGCAAGCGTTAAAGATCTCGCTGAGAAGGCAGCAGCAGCTAAGACAGAAAAGGCAGCAGAGAAGAAGGAAGTAGTTAAAGTAGAGAAGAAGGAAGTTGCTAAGAAGGCTGAGCCTGCTAAGAAAGAAGCAGCAGCTAAGAAGGAAGCAGCTCCTGCAAAGAAGGAAGCAGTAGCTAAGAAGGCACCTGCAAAGAAAGCAGCTCCAGCTAAGAAGGCAGCTCCTGCAAAGAAGGAAGCAGCTCCTAAGAAGGAAGCAGCAGCTAAGAAGGCACCTGCAAAGAAGGCAGCTCCAGCTAAGAAGGCAGCAGCTACAACAAAGACAACAGCTAAGGTATTCGTAGAGTACGCTGGTGGTCAGAAGGATACAGATGATATCGTAGCTAAGGCTCTTGAGATGACTGGTAAGAAGTCAGTTAAGTTACTTAACGTATATTATCAGCCAGAGAACTCAGTAGTATACTTCACAGCTGATGGAGTTGAGGGTTCTTTCAACATCTAATCTACATCTAATCTTAGATAGAGTTATTTAAAGTAATTAAAAACGTGGCAGTTTGAGATGTGATTCCAAATTGCCACGATTTTTTTCTTATTCAGCTCCTCGTATTTTTATGATAGGAGATCCCTTTCCTGTTACATAGTCACCTGTTATGATAACAGTTCCTATGGTACTGTCTCTCGGTACCTGGTACATAATATCCAGAAGCAGCTCCTCGATTATAGATCTCAGTGCTCTGGCACCGGTCTTTCTATCTGCTGCAATCTTAGCTATCTCATGATATGCATCATCATCAAATTCCAGTTTAACTTCATCAATCCTGAACAGCTTCTGATACTGCTTTATGATAGAGTTGCGAGGCTCTTTCAGGATTCTTATATACATATCTTCGGTAAGGCTGTCCAGTGTGAATACAACCGGTAGACGTCCCAGAAACTCGGGAATCATACCGAAGCCTCTCAGATCCTCAGTGGTAACCTTGGAGAGAAGCTTAGGGTCACTTTCCAGTTCATCTCTCAGGTTTGCTCCGAAACCGATGGAGGACTGGGCTGCCAGTCTTGTTTTGATTATTTCTTCCAGCTCAGGGAAAGCACCGCCGCAGATGAAGAGTATTCCACTGGTATTCATCATGGTGGTAGGAGTCATGGCATTTTTACTGCCTGATCCGATAGGTACTTCGACCTCTGAACCCTCCAGTATTTTCAGAAGTCCCTGCTGTACAGCTTCGCCACTGACATCTCTGGAACGGGTTTCCTGCTTTTTAGCCAGCTTATCTATCTCATCAATAAATACTATTCCATGCTGAGCTCTTTCTATATCATTGTCTGCTGCTGCAAGAAGCTTGGAAAGAACGCTCTCTACATCATCACCAATGTAGCCGGCCTCTGTGAGAGAAGTGGCATCTGTGATGGCAAGTGGAACATCCAGAATCTTGGCGATGGTCTTTACCAGATAAGTCTTACCGGAACCGGTAGGTCCGATCATAAGCATGTTGGATTTTTCAATCTCAACTTCATCTAAAAATGCTTCCGGATTATCTTCATAATTAAGTGCAGCCTGCTCCTTGGCACTGAGCTTTTTCTTTGGATGCTTCTCAGCCTCAGCCAGAGCCTCCTCCTCGGAAAGAACTCTCTTATAATGGTTATAAACTGCAACGGAGATAACCTTCTTTGCATATTCCTGACCTACAACATCTCTGTCCAGAAGCTTCTTGATCTGGTGAGGAGCAGGGATATCATTTAAGGTAAGCTTATGTTCTTCCTCTTCTTCGTTTTCAGCTCCTTCAGCTCCCGGTTTTTCAGCATAGCTTTCTTTCTTTCGTCTCTTCAGCTTCTGCGAATTAGGTATATCCATATTTGGGGTAAACATGTTCAGGTTGTTAAAACCTGGCATGTTGGTAATGTCCATAATTGGACTGTTATGCAGCTGGTCCAGAGTTTTCTGAAGACAGTCGGAGCAGATATAAACATTATCAGCAAAATTTATAAGCTTTCCGGCATCGGATTCAGACCTTCTGCACATATAACAATAGCGCTCGTAATCATCTTTATTACTCAAGTGTAATTCCTCCATTTTAAGTGTCATTTCGACTGGAAATTTCGTCTGTTTCAGGGTCAGATACATCGTATAGTATACCAAAATTCCATCATAATTGTAAAGAATTCAGTACTTTTGTTTAAATCCATGAAATTCACTAAAGTTAGGGTGGATTTTTCTATAGTTTTACTATTGAATTACATTTTTTCAAGTGGTAGGATTTTTAGTACACTGAACTAATATGTAAAAGGATTATGAAGGAATAAGTATGGTAAAAGTAATAGCACATCGTGGGGCGTCAGGACTTGTTGATCAGGAGAATACTTTAGAATCCTTTGAGAAGGCTATCGAAATAAAAGCCGACATGGTAGAGTTCGACGTTAGAAAAACAAAAGATAATAAACTTGTGGTTTGTCATGATAACATTCTGGCAGACCTTCCCATAAAGCTGACAGATTATGCTTTACTGGAAAAGGAAGCAAATTATGCCGGTTATCACCTGCCCATTCTAAAGGAGGTCCTTATGCTTTGTAAGGGCAGAATTTACATGGATATAGAGGTAAAGGAACATGGCTTTGAAAACAGGCTGCTAAAAGAGCTTGATCAATATGTGGGACCGGATGAATATTCCATCAAGTCCTTCGATGACAGAGTTTCCTATACAGTGAAGCTTATAAATCCAAGTATCACCACGGGACTTCTTCTGGGAAGATCCAGAGGAGATATAAGAAGAAGACTTACAGAGGTATTTCCGGTGAGACGTCTTAAGGCATGTAAGGCAGATTTTGTAAGCCCTCATTCTTCGCTTTTGATACTGAATTATGTGAGACGTCTTCACAGACGTAACTATCCGGTTTATGTGTGGACACTCAACAAAAAAAAGCGTATAATGAAGTACCTTAAAAAAGGGGTGGACGGTATTATAACTGATCGTCCCGACAATGCTATAGAAGTGATCCGGGGACAGGAGGAGTCAAAGGATCTTTAAACAGAGGTATTTAGTATGAAAAACAGGGTTAAAGAATATCTTGAATATATAGATAACCTTCTGGCTGAGGATGACAGTTCATCCAGAGACTGGGATGAAGAGATAGAGCTGCATCTTACCCAGATTCAGTTTTATCAGCATGAAAGACTGGTACATCTGCTGGTATTTATACTGGTGGCTGTCTGCACAGTTATCTGTATACTTACATTTCTTGTAAAGAACGAACTGGTTCTTATACCTCTTATCATCATGCTTTTTGTATTGCTGATTCCTTACTGCATGCATTATTATTTCCTTGAAAACTCAGTTCAGAGGATGTATGAGCAGTACGATTCAATGATAGGAAAGAAGCATACATATTTTAAAACAAGTGGAGCAAAGAATGCGTAAATCTTTTATTAAAAAGTTAATATTCAGTATTGCCCTCGTGATGGCATTTCTGCTTCCTGCCATAGGCTCATATGTGCTTGCCCAGAGAAGTGATGCGGCTGATGAAAAAGCCGAAGCTATGATTTCTTCTGATGGGGTGGCATACAGCGCTCAGGAAAATGATCTTTTGTCCGGAACTCAGACTGATTCTGAAGAAATGGCAAAAGCAGATGACAACGTGAAGGGCTTTATGGAGCCAACAACAGAGATGAGACTTGAGCCTGCTACTGCGGCAAAACAGGTTACTGACACAACAAACCTTACAGCTGCCGAAGAGCTGGCAACAGCCAGCGATGCAGATGCAGTTCCTGATTATTCAGATGTTCCTTTGAATGGACGCAAGGTTTATCTGACCTTCGATGATGGCCCATCTGATTATACAAATGAGCTTCTGGATATCCTGGCAAGATACGATGTTAAGGCTACCTTCTTCGTGGTAGTTGAGGATGATGAGAAGAAGCAGGAACTGAACAGGATACTTGATGAAGGACATACTCTGGGACTTCATTCCGAGTCTCATGTATACAGCAAGCTTTATGCCGATTATGATTCCTATGTGGCTGATGTTCAGGGAGTTCATGACTGGGTTCAGAAGCTTACAGGCTATGATTCAAAGTTTTACAGATTCCCGGGTGGAAGCTCCAATATGGTTTCCAACGTGCCTATAAGTGAGTGCGTAGAATTTCTTCATTCAAATGGCTATGAGTTTTATGATTGGAACTCTGAAAGCAGAGATGCTGAGAATCTGTATCTTACACCTGATCAGCTAAATAATAATGTTATGAACTATGTAAGAAGCAGTACAGGAAATGTTACTGTTCTTATGCATGATCTGGATGAACATTACAATACCATAGAGGCTCTGCCGGCACTTATTGAGACCTTAAAGAGTGAGGGCTATGAGCTCTGCAAGATAGATGAAACAACACCGCCTGTTCAGCATTATATGGCGGAAGAAGAGTAAATTTACGGTTAAAGAAGAATAAAGGCGATTATGGAATATTCCATAGTCGCTTTATTTATAACAAGCTTAATTTAAATGAGAGTAGAAAATGAATTATACTGAGACACTGGATTATATAAAAAACAGAGATGCCATGGGAATCATTCCCGGGCTGAATACCATAAATGGGCTGCTTTCACGTCTGGGAAATCCACAGAAGGATATCCCGGCGGTTCATATTGCAGGCACGAATGGAAAAGGAAGCATTATGGCATTTGTAGAGGAGTCTCTGGTTGAAATGGGACTTCGTGTAGGAAGATATATCTCTCCATCGGTTTTTGATTACAGAGATAAGTGGCTTCTTAATAAAGAATGGGCTTCGGAGAGTGACGTGGCATGGGCATTAACCGAGGCTGCTCGGAAAGCTGAAGAAATGGAATCAGATGGTCTTAGCGGTCCTACTGTATTTGAACTGGAAACAGCTGCAGCCTTTCTTTTGTTTAAAAAATGGCAGGTTGACATAATACTCCTGGAGTGTGGCATGGGTGGCAGACTGGATGCCACAAATGTGGACTTTTCTAACAAGATAAATATTCTGGCCTCAGTCAGTATGGATCATATGCAGTATCTGGGGGATTCTATATCCAGTATTACGAAAGAGAAGCTTGGGATTGTGCATCCCGGACAGTCCCTGGTGGTATATCCCGGTTGTAATGAGATGATAGAGGCTGTGAAGGATTTTGAGAATGAATATAGTCATGCTGATAATGACGCGGAGATTACGATAACATACGCCGATGCATCAGCCGTAAGTGTCCTGAGTGAAACACCTTCAGGCTCTGTCTTTACATATAAAGGTAAGACTTATGAAATATCTCTGGCGGGAGATTATCAGATTTATAATGCAATAACTGCCATTGAGGCACTGGAGCTGATCATCAGTAAATTCGGTGGCACTTATGATATCATTTCCAGGGGGCTTCAGAATACTGTCTGGGATGGCAGATTTACAGTAATAAAAAAGAAGAATACATTCATAATAGACGGTGCTCATAATGAGGATGCATGGAATAAGCTCAGGGAAAGTTTAGATAAATGTTTTACAAATAAGAAATTCGTCTATATAATAAGTGTGCTGGCTGATAAGGAATATCTTAAGATGATAGATATTCTGGGGCCTACCATAGAGAAGGTATATTGTGTGACTTCCTCAAATAAAAGGGCGCTTGATTCTAAGGCTTTATGCCAGGAGTTTAAGCGAGCCGGTATAGATGCTGAGTCGGCGAAAAATATGGATAAAGCCCTGGATGCTGCCATGGATTTTTCTACGGAAAGCTCTAAAGAGATAGTTATCACAGGTACACTTTCGGTATTAGGAGACATCATAAAATGCATAAAATCGATGCCATAATGGCAGACAAGAGATTTACGGACAGAATTAATGAAATAAATGAAGCAGAAAAGGATAGAAGGTTTTGCAGACATGGCTATGATCACCTTCTTTCCGTGGCCAGGATAGGGTATATTCTTTATCTTCAGGATAAGGTGCTGGACTATTCGCTGGAGGAGGCAAAGGAAATAATCTATGCCACTGCGCTTCTGCATGATATAGGTCGTTTTACAGATTATGAAAAACAGCTGGGACATAGACAGGCAGGTCCCAAGGTTGCCCGTCCTATACTTGAATCTGCAGGCTTTACTAAGGAAGAGACGGATACAATCTGTGATGCTATAATCCATCATGGTATGCCATCCGAGAAAAAAGGTTCCCTGGATGATATCCTTTACAGGGCAGATAAGCTTTCCAGAAACTGCTTCGACTGTAATGCCATAGAAGAATGCAACTGGCCTGATGAAAAGAAAATAATGAATGTTAAGATATAAATAAAGTATAAATCCGGAGTTATATTATGGATAAAATAAAGATATCACAACTGAAAATATATGCTTATCATGGCGTGTTCGAGCATGAGAAGAGAGAAGGACAGAATTTCTATGTTTCCGCGGAAATGGATGTAGATCTTAAACGGGCCGGCTCCAAGGATGAGCTTAAAGCCACAGTTAACTATGCTGATGTAACAGATCTGATAGAGACTACATTTACCTCGGAAACCTACAATACCATAGAAGCAGCGGCTTCTTCCATTGTAGATGCCATTTTGGCTCAGTATACTGAAGTGAAGAAGGTTACAGTGGAGGTAAGCAAGCCGGAGGCTCCTATAGATGCTGATTTTGGAGATGTTTCGGTGGTTTTCAGCCGGGCGAGACACAGAGTTTTCCTTGGAATCGGATCCAATCTGGGAGACAGGGAAGGTTATCTGGATTTTGCCGTAGAACAGCTTGGAAGGGACAGCACAATTGATGTGAAGCGGGTTTCTTCATATATTGAGACTGAGCCCTATGGACCCGTAGAACAGCCTGACTTTTTAAATGGCGTAATTGAGGTAGAGACATATCTTGAAGCGGATGAGCTTCTGGATATCATTCATGATATAGAAGAGGAAGCCGGCAGGGAGAGGATAATCCACTGGGGACCAAGAACTCTTGATATTGATATTCTTTTCTTTGATGATGAGATAATCAATACAGAGACCCTCACCATCCCTCATCCGGAAATGCATAAAAGAGATTTTGTGCTTCGGCCTATGATGGAGATAGCTCCTTATATTTATCATCCTACACTGAAGAAAAACATAGTTCAGCTTATGGATGATATGAAGTCCTTTGGCTATGCGGCATCTGAACATATCGAGACAGAGGAATATGAATGTCTGGATGAACTGAATACAAAAGGCAAGACTGTATGCTATGCCGGTGTTCCGGGAGCCTATGCCGAGGAGGCCGCTACCAAATTCTTTGGAGGCGGAGTAAATTACATAAATGTCAAAAAGTTTGATGATGTTGTAAAAACAGTGGCAGAGGGAGATGCTGAGTACGGTGTCATTCCTATCGAGAACAGCTCTGCAGGCTTTGTTACGGGAAATTATGACATCATAAGAACTAGTGGCGTTAAGATCGTTTCAATGGTTACTATAGATATTAACCACTGTCTTGTGGGACTAAAGGAATCGGTGCTATCGGATATAACCAAGGTTTATTCCCATCCTCAGGGACTTATGCAGTGCAAGGATTATATAGACCAGAATGGATTCAAAACCGAGGGGGTCAGCAATACTGCAAGAGCTGCCAAGAGAATCAGAGATGAGGGAATACGCAGCCAGGCTGCCATTTCCAGTGAAAGAGCAGCTGAAATCTACGGTCTCAAGGTTCTGGACAGAAATATAAACTTTTCATCGGACAATGCTACCAAGTTTGTAATCCTGACTAAGGAGCAGGTATTCCTTTCCAACTCCGTAAATGTCAGTGTATGCTTTACTACACAGCATAAGGTTGGTGCCCTGTACGATGTAATGGGTATCATAGATATCAATCAGCTTAATATGACCAGTATTGAATCAAGACCATCCCTTAAACATAAATGGGAATACTGGTTCTATGTAACCTTTGAAGGTAAACTGACAGATCGAAATGTTATAAAAGCTCTAAGAGAGCTAAAGGCCAATACTGATGAAATGATAGTACTTGGTTCTTATTAAATTAAATAAAACTCGAGAATGAGTTCTGACTAAAAAAGCTCCGGTTTTTCCGGAGCTTTTTGCTTGACATAGATGTATGCTGCAAGTTAAAATTTTAATATATTTAGCAGAATTTTTATAGTAATTATAAAGATCCTGCAATGTATCTTATAAACCTAATATATAAGAAAACGGAGGCGTTATATGAAGGGTGTAAAAAGAAGAATTATGGCTTTCGCGCTTGCCTTTGCTATGGTGCTGGGGGTATGCAGTGGATATAGCATAGGTGCGAATGCCGAAGAAGAAAATACCGGGCTTGTAGCTGCCTGGGACGATGGATGGGAAAATGGAATTCCACAAAAAAATACAGATGAGTCAAAGTATAGTTCCTGGTTTGGCTGTGCAATAAGACAGGATATAACGATTTATATCGGAAAATCCATGAATGAAAAGCTCAGCGTTCAGGATGCAGAAAACATTTCTGTCACAAAGGACGGACAACTTTTGGATGGCTTTGAAATCATACCATTTTCTTATTATGATAATCAGAAAAATAAGGATGTTAATGCTGATAATGGTTTCTTTAATGTGAGATTTGATGAAATAGGTGAGTATGTATTTTCATTAGGTGATAACTATCTTACCATAGATGCCGGCCTTCCTGAGATAGGTGTATATACAGGTACTGAATTCTCTATGGAAAATCTGGTAACGGATAATGGAAATGTTATGTTTTCTACTGAAGAGGAAAGTGTCTATTATGTTGGATACTCCAAAAAAGATAGTACCTTTAAATTTGATGAGACCAAAACAATGGCTGTTCGTTTTGAAGAAAAGTTCGATGGAGTTAATGTTGAATTTTTATCAGATAGTATGATCAAGATTACCGTTCCGAATGGAACAAAGGATTTCTTTGATCTGGTATATGAAGGTACGGTTACATACCCGCCTGTTGGAGAGGCTCCGGCAAAAACAGAAAAAAGAAGTAGAAGATTTTTCTTTAATCCTATAATGAAGGGCTTTGTTATAGCTGAACCTGATTGGAGAAATGATGGTCCACATTTCAGAAATAATGTAGATGGTTATTTCTGGAATCTGAGAGCAACTATGCTTGAAAATAGCACTATATGTCTTGCATGGATTGATGATGAAGGTAATATAGGTCCGATAGATAATATAAATAAGCTGACAATTAAATATAATGATGCAGTAGTATATAATGATAGAGTTATTGATGATGATAAAATAGAATTTGCTAATAATTCTATAAATGGACTGTATGATGTCAGATTTAAAGAATTAGGTACTTACAGGATTATTTTTGATGTAGGTTTGGAAGATGAATCATATGTTGATATAAATGTTGTCTTACCTGAGGTTGCAATTTATAGTACAAATGAGGCAAAACCTCAGAGCCTGGTAGGTGTAAGAAATCAGTGGTTTAACTATGTTCCGGGAGAAAAGTATTATCTTATCTGGACTAATGCTAAAGATTATGATGGTGGAGAAGTATGTTTTGATCCTGAATTACAGATGGAAAAGATTGAGGAGTGGGATGGCAGCCCAATTGAAATTACTATTCCTGCAACTATGGTAGGTAGTCCATGGGATGGTATAATCGTGAACCTTAAAGATAAATATGGAGGAACGGATGAAAGAAAGTTCCCTCTTGTGGGAAGTGAAAATGGAATCCAGATTGGTGATACGGATAGATTAAGGGATGATAATAATGTAGAGTGCGAAATGGCTATAGCGCCTGATGCAGAAGATGAACATGGCAATTCTCGATTCTCAAAAGATAGGGGAATGG
>CADBMW010000186.1 GCA_902795855.1 uncultured Lachnospiraceae bacterium | reverse complement strand
TCAATTTGCTCTTTCAATTCGCCTTACATAAAAATCACTAAATGGTGTCTTGTAGAGCAGGCGTGTGATTCCATAATATATTAATGGTGTAACCACACAGGTAACTGCAGCGATGATCAGTGAAAGAGTTGTATTATGCATCAGTGATAAACCATTCAACCGGCTCATTACCCAGTTATTGCCTGTAGAAACTATTGCCAGATAAAATGGTATGGCCATTATTACACCCAGCGCCATTTTCTTATATACCAGTGAGAAGAATACAATATATAATACCTGGAATATACAGTAAAATAACATATATGTGCTGATGTTTTCTGTATTTCCTATCATATATGCTACTGCAGTTCTGATAAGTCCAAATATGATAAAGCTGAAAGCATTTCCAATTCCGATTATGATCGTCGAATTTTTTATAATTATATTTCTGTACTTTTCAGACGACTGGAACATTTCCGAAAAGGCGGAGGAGTAAATCTGGCCCACAACAAATCCCGAAAGATAATTTGCCCAGAATGCTCCCATGTAGTTATTATTTCCAATTGGAATACTGGTAATTATTGCCATTGCCAGAAATATAACACATGCAACAATCTCAAGATCTGCTGATTTACTATATTTAATAAGTTTTAATGTATCTTTTATGCTCATAATTTTTCCTCCCCATTATCTACTGATCCCGGAACCATTTATCACTTACCAGGGAATGTATTTTTCTGCTGCTTATAAATATTGTAAGAACATCTATTATCACATATGGAATGCAGGTTATATATATGAACGCCGGTTTTCCGATTACCACTGCAATTATGGCGGGTACAAATACAAACTCTATGGCATACATGATCAGCATTGCCTCGTTCATACTTTCTATGGTTCTTTCCACATTTACCATCAGGCCGGAAACTGCATGTACTGCCAGGACACTTATTAAAGCTGATGGAAAAAGCTTCTCATAATACCCACTGTACTTTCCCGAAATAAGTATCACCAGAAGTACTTCTGCCATGACACCCAGGCCAAGGAGGGTTCTGGCTATGAAGTCCCCTGTCATAACATTTTCGAAAATACCCATGCCGGACTCGGAAGTCTTCATAACCTCCTCATCCTTACCCCAGTTGGAATAAATGGGGCCGATGGTGATCCTGTCCACATAGAAGTTGATCAGGACTGTTGTAGCCGGAACAAGAATGAGAAGTCCCATAACCCCTGGCACATTTTCCTTTAATCCTGTTATCATTATTGAAGCTAAAAGCACCAATATCGGATATACAATATATGTGAGAGTTCTTATGTTATTACTTACATATGCGTTATAGCATTTAATAGCTTTCATTTTTCTGTACCTCATTTGAGCAGTCCGTCTGCCCATCAGATTATAGGGTTGGCATGCTGATTCTGGAATTCTGCTTCATAATAGCAACGCTGATCTGGAAGAGATTCGGCGTATCGAATTCCACATCCATGCCGGCAAATTTATCCAGATCCTGAGCAAGGGCGATGCCCTCAAAGCCAAAGCTGTTTTTCTGATTTGATACCAGGAATTTTTCTGCCGACTGGGTGTATTCCTTATCACCCTTTACTATGATATATTTCTCCTTCATATCAGTGACGAAACCTTCCTCGATGATCCGGCCACCGTCTACTATGATGATATAGTCAGTAACATTTTCCATATCGGAAATGTTATGTGTGGAGAAAAGCACTGATCTTTCCCCATCCCCCTCAGCGATATAGGCTCTGATCATATCACCCAGCATATCTCTCATAAGAGGATCCAGCGGAGATGCCGGCTCATCCAGAAGCATCACATCAGTATTTCTTGCAAACACCGATGCCAGCATGAGCTTCATCAGATTACCATCGGAAAGCTTCTGAACGGTCTTTCCTTTTTTTCCAAATATACTGTCATCTATATCCAGGGATTTGCAAATGCCATCAAATTTGTCAGCATCGAAATTGTCAAATAGCATTTCCATCAGGCCCCTTACCTGATCACCATTCCAGTGTGGCAGGAAATATTTCTTGGTTCCGGTGAAGCCTATTCTTTCCTTAACACCCTTATCCTCGATATGACTATTTCCGAAGTAGGTTACATCGCCTTCATTATCCTTTCGTATTCCAGCCAGGATATTTATAAGAGTGGTTTTTCCGGCGCCGTTTTCTCCTATAAGCGCTGTGGCAAAGCCCTTGGGAATATGAAGCTCCGGTATATTTAATTCAAATTTTCCAAATCTTTTTTCAAGTCCCTGTGCGGTTATAACATCTTCATATCTCATAATCATTTCCCTCGTTTTCTAATTTACCAGCCTGATTTTACTCATTTGAAAGCTCAATCAGCATTTTCAAAGTGTCCTTCAGCTCCTTATTGGATAACCCTGCTATTTTTGCTGCTTTTATCGCCTCTGTTAAAGCCTCCTCAACCCGCCGCATATGCTGCTCCCTGAGAAGCTCACTGTCCTGGGCATTTACCAGGAAACCCTTTCCCTGAACCGGAGTGACAAGCCCCTCCGATGCCAGTTCCTCATATGCTTTCATTGTGGTGATAACGCTTATTCTGAGATCCTGGGCCAGTCCACGAATGGAAGGAAGGTATTCCCCTTCTTTAATATTTCCAGCCAGGATATCGCTCTTTAACTGTTCAGATATCTGTTTATATATCGGAACACTTGAATTCTGTATTATTTTCATATACATCACCCCGTTCAACTGTTTATGTGTTATATATACACCCTATAACAGTAAATGTCAAGAACTTTTTGAATTAAACTAAAATAGCCAAGCATTAGGCAGTATGCTTGGCTATTAATATAAAGCTAGATTAAGTAGATTATAAATGATATGACCCAGGCGATGATGCACTGGAGGGCGGCCATTCCTATGGCCCAGTTGACTCCAAGCTCACGCTTTACAGATGCGATGGCAGCTACACATGGGGTGTACAGGAGACAAAATACTATGAGGGCCAGCGCCGCGTGAGGTGTAAGGACTACCGAAAGGGCGGCACTTTCGCCGAAAAGTACTGACAGAGTGGATACCACACTTTCCTTTGCCATGAATCCGGTAATCAGTGCTGTGGCAACTCTCCAGTCTCCGAAGCCCAGAGGCTTGAATACTGGAGCGATTACTCCTGCCACGTTTGCAAGGATGCTGTCGCGAGGATTCTCCGCCAGTCCCAGATGGGCATTGAAGGTTCTAAGGAACCATATCACTATGGATGCCACGAAGATTACCGTAAATGCCTTCATCAAAAAGTCCTTCGCCTTCTCCCAGAGAAGCAGCAGCACATTTTTTATTCCCGGCATTCTGTAATTTGGAAGCTCCATTACGAAAGGAACCGCCTCACCTCTGAAGGCTGACCTTTTTGCAATAAGCGCAGCGATGATTCCGGTTATGATTCCGAAAACATACAGCCCTATCATTATCAGTGCGCCCTTCCCCGGGAAGAACACATCAGTAAAATATCCATAGATTGGAAGCTTGGCCGTACAGCTCATAAATGGTATCAGCAGTATGGTCATCTTCCTGTCTCGTTCAGATGGCAGGGTTCGGCTGGACATAATGCCCGGAACCGAGCATCCAAAACCTATCAGCATAGGCACTATGCTTCGTCCTGAAAGTCCCAGCTTTCTGAGGGGCTTGTCCATCACAAAGGCAACCCTTGCCATATATCCTGTATCCTCCAGAAGAGAAAGGAAGAAAAACAGAATGATTATAATAGGCAGGAAGCTGATGACACTTCCAACTCCTGCAAATATTCCATCCGTTATCAGGGAATGCACCACATCATTCACATCCATATACGTAAGCAGCGAATCCACCTTTGCAGTGGCATAATCTATGCCCCGCTCCAAAAGACCCTGAAGTCCACCGCCCAGCACATTAAATGTAAGGAAGAAGATAATACCCATTATTCCAATGAATACCGGCACTGCAGTATACTTACCTGTCAGAATCTTATCTATCTTCTCGCTGCGCTCCCTTTCCTTACTTGCAGCAGGCTTGACAACTGTCTGCTTCACCAGCTTTTCAATAAAGGAAAATCTCATATCGGCTATGGCGGCTGCTCTGTCCATTCCTCTTTCTTCTTCCATCTGGAAAATGATATGCTCTATCATTTCCTTTTCATTCTCCGTAAGATCCAGAGCATTTATAACTCTCTCGTCTCCTTCGATCACCTTATTGGCTGCAAATCGAATAGGAATGTCAGCATTTTTTGCATGATCCTCAATCAGGTGCATGATACCGTGTATACATCTGTGTACCGCTCCACCATGATCATTTTCATCACAAAAATCCTTTTTACCAGGACTCTCCTGATATTTTGCCACATGAACCGCATGGCTTATAAGCTCGTCAACACCCTCATTTTTCGCCGCCGATATGGGTACCACAGGAATCCCCAGAAGCTCCTCCATCTCATTTATCATGATGGAGCCGCCATTACCTCTGACCTCGTCCATCATATTCAGAGCCAGCACCATGGGAATGTTCAGCTCTATCAGCTGCATGGTGAGATACAGATTTCTTTCTATATTCATGGCATCAACTATATTTATAATGCCCCTTGGTTTTTCACCGATTATATATTGTCTGGAAACTATCTCTTCATCAGTATAGGGCGAAAGAGAATAAATACCCGGAAGATCCACCACCTCAGTCAGCGGCATATTTCTT
The DNA here is from genome assembly GCA_902795855.1 of uncultured Lachnospiraceae bacterium. Lineage (GTDB taxonomy): Bacteria > Bacillota > Clostridia > Lachnospirales > Lachnospiraceae > Eubacterium_Q. Next base: position 6,241 of record CADBMW010000186.1, on the reverse strand, counting down.
ATGGCACCGCTTTTTCTGTCTACAGTAACCCCAGGGAAATTACCCACATGCTGGCTGGAACCGGTAAGCTGATTGAAAAGAGTTGTCTTTCCACTGTTCTGATTTCCGGCAAGAGCAAAGCTTAGAACCGTCCCCTCAGGAACCGGCTTCTCAGATGTATGATCATGATATATACCACCCTCACCAAGTCCGGGATGGTGTTTTTTCTTTCTTTTTGACTTGACCTCATTTTCCTTTGAATCATCCTGAGGATCAACTTCCTCCACCAGCTTCACGCCAATCTTTTCAGCGTCCGCCAGCCTGAGGGTCAGCTCATATCCATGAAGTCTCAGCTCCATGGGATCTCCCATCGGCGCAAATTTAATAAGTGTAACCCGGACTCCCGGGATTACACCCATATCAAGAAAATGCTGCCTGAGGGCACCCTCGCCGCCCACACTTTCGATCAGAGCAGACTGCCCTACATTCAACTCCTTTAATGTCATTTAAATCTAAACTCCCTTGTAATATTCCTCCAGCCTTGGTCTGGCACTTACATAATATGGTTCAAGGGAAGCATCAAAATGCTTGCCCATCCCATCCATTATTATCTTATCTGCCTCTTCAAAGGACATCTTTTCCTTATAAACTCTCTTACTAACCAGAGCATCATAAACATCTGCAATAGCCATAATCCTGGCCTCGATAGGAATCTGCTCGCCCACCAGCTTTTCAGGATATCCGGATCCGTCCCATCTTTCGTGATGATAATGGGCCACATTCTCGGCTATGATTTTGAATTCCTCGTCATCAGTTTCCTTCAGAATTTCGCGGATTATCCTTGCCCCTTCTTCGGCATGCTTCTTCATTTTCTCATATTCTTCATCCGTGAACTTTCCCGGTTTTCTAAGGATTGCATCATCTACCGCTATCTTTCCGATATCATGCATAGGCGCAGCCTTAATGATATTTTTGCAGAAGCTATCTGTCAGCGGAAGGTCACCGGCCTTCTTTATCTCATCAATCAGAATTCTGACACCCTCACTGGTTCTCTTAATGTGGCCTCCCGTTGAATTATCACGACTTTCAACCATGGTTGCCATACCCAGTATCAGGTTATCATGCATTTCCACAATATGCCGGGTCTTCTCCTCCACCTCATCTGTCAGTTCATCATTATAGTTATTCAGGAGCCTTATATATTTCTGATTCTGAGTATCATCCTCAAGGAAAATCTGATAACCGCATTTCCTCTTGCCATCATAAAGGTAATTTGTACTTATGTTATAGAACCTGGTTTTTTCTTCATCATTTTCATCCTGTACAACGAAAAGAGTTTTCACATTCGTATCATTCTCCCGAAAATGATCCAGCCAGTTATTTACATTTTTGTCAAAGGACAGGATTCCCTTAAGACTCTGATCTATGGTAATAGCCTTCAGATCAGGAATGATTTCTTTCGCAGTCTCATTGGAGCCTATATAATTTCCATCCAGATCAAAGGATATAAATCCCACGCCACCGGTACGGACCATGGATTCAACAACCATATCCGCCACCTTATATCTGCTTATCTTTCTTACAATAAGCAGATACATAATCTGAGCTATGACATAGCCCACAGGTACAGTCTCGATAGTCAAATTAAGTACACTTCTGCTTAAGTATCCCATTACAGAAATAATAACCGGAATAATGAGCATGTAAATCAGACGCCGTGGAACCTGTTTCTTTTTCTTCAGACTGTAAGCAAGCGCAACTATCTCCACTATAGTATAGGCAATCACCATTCCGTAGAATATGGAATGAAGAGGTCCATATTCCTTTACCAGTGTCATCTTTCCATTGATTTCCTGCATGTGGTAGCTCTTATAAAGCAAATGATTCTTTTCCAGAGTAAGTACCCCGACATATATCACCGTGCTTATTAAAAATCCAATCCTGCGAATCCATTTTCCTTTCTTAATATCACAGAGATTGATCACGCACATGGTAATAAAGAACATAAGAAAACAGCCACCCATATAAACTGATTTGGTGGCCATAATAGCCGATTCCACATCCGAGGCCTTCCACAAAAAGAAATAGGAAAGATTAACCAGGGGAATCAAAAGAAAGATAATGGTGATATTTACATCATAATGTCTTCTCCATGCAAACACATATATAATTGTAAGTATAAATGATAAACTAAATACCAGTTCATAATATAAAGTTACCATTTCCTCACCTCTTCATATTCATTTTAAATATCAAACAAGGAAAAATATGGGTATCAAAAACTAATTTCTGATACCCATACACTTTTACATCTTTTCGAACATGTCCTTGCTGGCTCCGCATATAGGACATACCCAGTCATCTGGAATATCTTCAAATGCTGTTCCCGGTGCTATACCGCTATCAGGGTCTCCCACCTCAGGATCATAGATATATCCGCAAGGGCCACATACATATTTGTCCATACATTTACCTCCCCATCTGGTGACAACATATTTCATTTGTCACATAATAAATACCATAAACTAACACTTTCATTATACTTTACAAATCCACACTGTGTCAAACACTTGCATTTGATTGACCAGGTACCTATTTTGTTCCAAATATTCTGTCTCCGGCATCTCCAAGTCCCGGAACTATATATGCATCATCATTAAGTCCCCTATCTACATTTCCTATGTAGATTTCTATATCCGGATGAGCCTCTGCCAGTGCCTTAATTCCCTCAGGTGCAGCCATTATACATAAAAACTTGATTTTCTTTGCTCCATGTTTTTTTAAGATGTCTACAGCAGATATTGCTGATCCTCCTGTAGCAAGCATAGGATCCAGGATGGCAACAACTCTGTGATCTATCTGTTCAGGTAATTTACAGAAATACTCATGTGGCTCATGAGTCTCTGGATTTCTATATAAACCTACATGACCAACCTTTGCAGTAGGAATCATATTGGTAATGCCATTTACCATTCCAAGTCCGGCTCGAAGAATCGGCACAATCGTCAGCTTCTTACCATCAATCATCGGTGTCATGCATTTTTCAATAGGCGTCTCAACCTCCACATCCATCAGAGGAAGATTTCTAAAAGCCTCATAAGCCTCAAAACTTGCTATTTCTTCAACCAGATTTCTGAACTCTCTTGTTCCGGTATTTTTATCTCTAAGTAGAGATATCTTATGTTTTATAAGCGGATGCTCAAAAACCTCTACATTTTTGTAATCTCCATAATGTGATACTCCTGCTACATTTTCCATAAAAGCCCTCCTTGTTTTCCAAAAATGGCAGTAAAAAGTGATTTAAGTAAGTAGTATAGTTTAAGCTACAACAAACGCGCAACTGATCAAAAACTTATCAAAGCAAACTCATTTTTTCAAAATCCTCAGCCGGCATTGGTTTATGGAAATAATACCCCTGCATATCGGAACATCCTTGCTTAAGTAAGAAATCAGCCTGTTCAGCGGTTTCCACGCCCTCAACTATCATAGCCATTCCCAGGGAATTTATCATCTGGATCATATAGCCTACAATGGTTCGACCTTTTTCCGAATCACCTGATCCAGTAAGGAAATTCATATCCAGCTTGATTCGGTCTACAGATACCTCCTTCAACATATGAAGTGACGAGTAACCGCTTCCAAAATCATCCATTTCAACACTAAAACCAATTTCTCTCAGCTTTTCACTTGTTTTGATTAAAGTCTCAGGATTCTCCGCAAAGGCAGTTTCTGTTATCTCAATTCGAAGCTGATTTATATTTAATTCATATTTTTCAATCAGAGCTTTAAAGTAGCCTGGAATATCCCGATCATCACGAATATCACTTCTTGAAAGATTAACTGAAGCCGAGTGATGGATTCCCAAATCTCTCCATCTTTTCAAATCCTTGCAGACAGTTTCCCAGACATAGGAATCCAGTTCAAAAATCTGTCCGGACTCCTCCAGCTCCGGAATGAATTCAGCAGGAGATATCCATCCCATTTTGGGATGTTTCCAGCGACAAAGTGCTTCCATTCCTGTCAGGTCCAGGGTTTTACAATCAACCTGAGGCTGATACCAGACCTGTATTTCACCAGAACTAATGGCTATTGGAAGATGGCTGACTATCTCAGCTATTCTTTTTCCTTTAGTCCACTGTTCTGCATTATAAAACCCATATCCGTCTTTCTTTGTTTCACGAACTTTCTTCTCAGCAACACGTGCCAGATCCAGCATATGATCAACATTAGCCAACTCATAATCTTCCGGAGTCAGAACATAAATACCACTGCAGATTTGAACACGATACTCTTCACCTCGATCCATAAAGTAGTTTTTGACTAAATCAACTGCAGCAGCATCTTCTTTAAGGATCATGTTATCTCCCTTGCCCTTCCTGAGTATAGCTACATGATCACTCTCAATTCGGCACACAGCTTCATCATCTGAAATATTACTGTTTATATTATTAATCCAGAAACATAAAAAATCATCTCCGGCCTTCATTCCAAAACTGTCATTTATATATTTAAAATTCTTAATATTTATATAGTTTAAAAGATAGGAATTATCCGGATATTCCCGCAAAAGTGACTGTACTTTATTTCTGAACCCTTGAAGACTCAGAGCCCCGGTCAATGCATCATGGTTCTTAAGCCATCTCATCTTCGCTTCCTGCTGGAGCTTAAGATTCTTTTGACGGAAGATACCTATCATTACCAAAGAAACTATAACAAGAATTACAAGAATACCCACATCTCCATATTGAACAATATAATCAGACATATCATATCGATAAAGCCGTCGGGTGGTATAATCAAGAATTACCGCCTGGGTATATGTATCTGTAATGTTTTCAATTCCCTTATTCAATCTTTCAACTGTGCTTCGTCCCACCGGAGTATCAAGGGTACCGACTCTGAAATCCATAGAAAACATAGCCGAAGGCTGAACCTTTAAATCCGTATAGGATGGTTTCTGAAGCACATAACTCCAGACATAGGAATTATGAAGCAGAGCATCCACTTTACCCTTTCGGAGATTTTTTACCGCCTCGGGCATAGTATCATAAAATACTATCTCAATTCCGGGATATAACTGACGAACTGTGTCTGCTCCACCACCAAGAGAACTGAGCATACCAACCCGAAGTTTGTTCATAGGTGGTACAACTCTGTTTCCATAAACCAGCAGAGTGAATGGTGTCTGAAAAAGATTATCGCTAACAATACTCTCCTGCCCGGAGGTGCTTTTGATGGCACTTCCAAATGGCATGATCACATCATATTTAGGATTATCCAATGCATCCTTTATGGTTTCTTCTTCAATAAACTGAAACTCAGCCTTATATCCCGCTTCCTCTGCCGCTGAACGCATCAGGTCAACACCGATTCCTACAATTTCTCCTGTGTCAGGATCCTCATAAAAAATAGGACAGCGATCCTCCGGTATACCTACAACCAGTCTTTCACTGTCCTTTTCCTCTGCTGATACATCACAAAAAGAAACTAAACAAGGCGCTAAAAAAAGAATGCATAAAAGCAGGAAGCATATTCCTATAAATCTTTGAATATTTTTCATTTGTAACACCCCTTTGCATTCTTTTTCTAAATCATATATTAACAAATAACTTTTATCCTATATTTTCATCTATGGCTTTTGCAAACTGATCTGCACATGAGGTTCCTCTCATTCCACAGAGATTTCCACGAAGCACATCTGATATCTCAGCTGCGTCCTTTCCTTCAACCAGCTTACTGATAGCTTTTAGATTTCCGTTACATCCTCCCAGGAATGCAACATTGTGAAGCTTCTTTTCTTCATCAATATCAAAGTCTATCTTTACTGAGCACACACCTTTAGTTGCATAAGTCACATGTTTCATTTGTTATTTACTCCTTTTGTTCTACTATTTGCAGGCTTTTGTTTTATTTTTTCTTTTGCTTTTTGTTTCAGCTTGCTTTCCCTTCTGTTTTCAGGAAACATCCTGCCTTTCTCCATTTAACTAATCCCCCTGGTTGTATTCGATTCCACACTAAATATCATACCAAAAAACGGACATATATTCCAATATTATATGGGGATATTTAGCAAAAAATTTACTTTTTAGGAGCAGGATTCTTTCTTACCTCCCTTATCACCTTATTTTTCTTCTCCATGGTAGCCATATCCACATCCTTATCCATACCACGACCCTTAAGATTCTTCTCAATTTCAGTCAGATGCTTTTTCATAATTCAAAATGTATTATAAAAGCGCAACAAATGAGAATATAGAATAAAG
>CADBMW010000185.1 GCA_902795855.1 uncultured Lachnospiraceae bacterium | reverse complement strand
GAACTGAATGCTTTTCTAAAAAATGGAGTATCAAAATTCAACCATCTTATAGATGAGGATCTCATGACTACGGATAATCTCCTTAGTCTTAACGAGGATAAAAGAACACAGCTGGAGGATGCTTATTATGGCACCTTTGGAACCTTCTACAGAAGTACAAATATTTTTAATGCATTTAATCTTGCCAAAGATGAATTTGATCTGATATTTGCACCTGATGGAAGAACCATACGTCAGTTTGTTGAAGCAAAATATTCCGGATTATCAGAAGAGCAGAAGATGCATGCCATGATGCTGGAGGCCATGAAGATTGCTCTTATCTCCGGAGTCAGATGCAGATATGTAAAATTTGAGCCGGATGGAAGATCGGTATATTCACCGGTAAAGCAGCTGGAAAGCACCTATCTGAAGTCCTTTACTGATAAAGCTTCAAATGATTTTGAAGAACAGATGGATGCCACCAGAGAAGACAGGCATAGTCTGCTCAAAAATCCGGACTCCGATACCTTCCGTACCACAGATCAGATGAGTCAGGATGAAATCAGCGAAGCTGCAAAGCTTTATGATCAGACCTTTGGAGCTCTGTTTAATACGTCCCTTTATACCAGCTACAAAAAATCTCATCCGCTGGATACTGATCTGGATTTGTTTACAATGGGAGCCGGTTCACTCAGAGCCTGGCTTGGTCCGGAGCGCCTGAATAAGCTTCTAAATGCACCAAACAGAGATGAGCTTATTAAAGCAGAGATAATGATCCTTGCATCTGATCCCAAAATAAATCTTAATTATAAAGAGATAATCTATGATCCTGTAAATAATGATTATAGATCATATCGCACAGTAGATATCATAGACAGAGCTGATAAGGAGCTGATAATAACTCAAAGACCTTATATGCAGTCTGTTGAAAGCTATAAGGAATGGTTTAAGAAGGAGTACAAAAACTTCAGCGGAACTGACAGATTCAGTGATGATGACTGGAAGGATTTGTATAGGGAAAGCTTCCATTCTCTTGCTCAGCAGAGTCTTGTGCCTATGGATAAGATTACCTCCGTCGAAGAAATGAGAGAGGAATTTGATCCTGATATATCTGCAAATGTGGTTCTCAGCAATTTGAAAGCCCTTTATGGTGCAAAGCCTTCCTTTGTAACTGAATGGGCCGGAAATGAAAAAGGAGAGGGTAAGTTTTATTCGGCTCAGGAATATTCTGCAGTCAGCCAGGAATTTGAATCAGATGTATTTTACGAAGGAGAGTTTGCAATACTGGCTCTTCTCACATCCCTGAATCCGGATGTTATAGAGAAGGATGTGCTGCCCGAACTCAGCGATTTAAACGTGAGTCATTCAAATAAGATAAGACTTCGTGACAGTGACTGGACAACAAAGCTTCTGGTTGGTAAAAAGGGTAACCCGTCAAGAGATGATTTTAAACATGTGAAGGATATAATCCTTCCTGCAAGACAAGCAACAGCAGAAATGATAGCTCAGTATGAACAGGGTGAATCTGAGGCTCTTTCAGAGAATGTTGCATTTGGTATCAGAAGGCTTATGGATAAGGTAAGACTGGCTGATGAATTCAGAGATCCTATGGGAGAGGCTTCTTTGAATGCCCATTTCCTGGCAGAAGTAATGAAGGTTATGGACAATAATTTTGAGCTGCAGCAGACTGTCCTGGGTAAGCTCAGCAATGAAGAATTTGATTTTATGAAGTCCATTTGCAAGATGGCGGAGCTGATGGATAAAAAGCAGAAAGCCCTTGCCGAGCTGGATAGAGAAGAAACAGAAAATCTGGAAATAGATCCGGATCAAAGAGACATTTATATAAATGATATAGCCAAGTTTGACAGCTATGCTGAGAGATGGGATCAGTTCGTCAGCAACTTAAGAAATGAAGAATATCAGAAAGTAAGTAAGACATTGATTGGGGCTATGGAGGGCGCTGCTGAAGAAGCAAAAGCCAGTGGCGAAGATCTGAGTCTGACCTTCCAGGTTTCCCTTGATGATTATAAACTTACAAAATTCAAGCCGGATCAGGAGCTGACAGAGGATCTGATAAATGAATCACCTGACAGGGCTCCGGAATTTAAGATGTCTGAGCTTATAAATGCATGTAAGGCACTTACTCAAAAATATATTACTTATCATATAGAAGCACAGTCTGTAAAAAAGAGGGAGCTTAGAGGCGAATATCCGGAAGATATCACTCCTGAGATATCTCTTGGGGCATCACGAAAAGATGCTGATTATGAGTATGTAATGGATGTTTATACAAAGCTGCTTAAGGATTGCTTCACTGCAGATCAGATCAAAGATATAGCAAATGAGTTTAATAAGCTGTCAAAGGCAAAGAAATGGAAAGTAAAGGCAGACCCTGCTTCTCTTAGTTCCAAAGCTCTTTTAGCTGATAATAATCAGGAAGCACTTACTGCATTTTTTGATATTATACATAAAAAACTTGAAAGAAATCCCGGAAACAGTAATGTTGTAAGTCTGCTGGAGAATATAAAAAATATCAAAGTACCGGAACAGCAGGAATTAAAGGATCAGGTATATAATAAGCAGGCAGATGATATTAAAAAACTGAAGGACATGGCTACTACCGATGAGGATAAAGCGTTTCTGGATGAAGTAGACCTTATCATATCAGACATTACGCCTGAAATATATAATTATTATGATAGACATGAAGACAGATCCAGGACTGTTGCTATAGCAGATGGTCAGGCTGAGAAGAATAGAGAAGATTTCGCCGGTGGAATCCTGAAGGGATTATTTGTTGAAGAGAGCCTTCCTGGGGATATGGGAGACTTTTCATATTCCAAGGATCCGGCAAAAATGAATGCTCTGATAAATGCTTCTCCTAAGATTGATGATAATGTTAAGCAGGGCATTATCAACATTGTAAATAAGATTCTGGATTATAAGATCCTGGACAAAACATCAACGACGGAAGATGGAAGCAAAATCTATGTTCACAGGAAGGTTGTAAAAACCAGAGATGCACTTAAAAAGGCTGTGGCTTCCGGAAAGATGGATGAAATTCGTAAGGCTTATGATGCTTATCAGAAGGACTGCGATGAAATAAGAGAGTTATTCAGGCTGACTGAGGAAGTAATACCTGAAAAGATATATGTTCCAGGAAATGTTAACTCTCTCAGAAACCGGGCTGTACCCCCTGAGTTTGCATTAAATGTTACAACCGAAAGTAAGGTGAACGGTCTTTATCTTATGGCTCTTGGATGTAATATGCTGAATGTTCCGGTTGAAGAGGTAATAGAAAATCCTGGAAAACATTTACTTGATTATATGAAGAAGGTTGCAAAGGATAATGGCATCGATAAGTATAACCAGGTGGAAGGAAAGGATAGTTTCATTGCATCCTTTAAGGCACTACATGCAAGAGGAGAGTATCTGGTTGGAGACCACAATTCCATAGAGCAGGATACAGTAGGCTCTACCGGACGTTTCATCGGACGAGTTATGGATGCTGTGAATTATAGTCTGAAGGATAAAGAGGCCATGGCTGAATACAGCCGTTATAAAAACTATATTATCCTTCAGGGAATCAATATATTAGATTCTGAAAATTCACGTCAGGGAATGCTGTATCAAGTAGTGACAGATACTAAGATGCCCGAGGCTATGGTTAAGGAAATGAAGCAGGGGCTTAAGATGGCATTTCTGGAAGGATCAAATATCCAGCATAGACACCTTCCGGGACCATATACCAATGAAGACAATGTAGAAATACCAAGGCCTGGTTATGAGGACTTCCTGGCTACAAAGAATCAGTATAAGAAAATTATAGAGAATTACCAAAAATGCTATAATGACAGGAATGAAACTGATCTGAATCTTGCCTTTGAGGTAGTCGAGGAAGCCATGTTTGATTATCTGATGGCTCATCCGGAGGACTCAAAAAAGCCGGAGTATAAGGAACTGGAAAAGATTGCATTATCTGCAGGTAAAAAGCTTGATGTTGATTACTCTGATGTTGAAAAGGGAAATAAGCCTTCAGAAAAATATGATAAATGGAAGAAGGCATATAATCTGGAATACAATGAACTCTATTCCGAGGCAAAGGAAAGAGATAATGCTGTAAATAAGAGATTTGCAAGACTTCAGAAGGAACTGGTTAAGCTTTCAAAGATCAAAAACACAGCAGCCGAAAATGAGTTTAACAAGATGAAGGATATCATGGAAAAACTCATTACCGAAAGAACCAAGGAGCTTATCGAAGGCTACAGATTAAAGAAGATCACAGAGACCTACCTGAAGCAGAGAATTAAAGACATGAATGCTCTGAAGGACGATTACAAGGCCAAGATAAAGAATCCGCCAAAGTTCCTGGATGATAGTAATCCGGAGAATCTTGAAAGGGATACAAAGATGATAAATGGCCGTCTTCAGGATACCCTGGGCGAAGGTCATCTTAAGGATATGAAAGCCTTTAAGGCATGGAAGCTGCAGCAGAAGGGAATGGAGCTTCTTCAGGAGGACGAGCTGACTAAAGAAGACTGGCAGATGCTCTATAGAAAAGAGGTATATCTTCAGATGAAGAACACACCTCTTCCGGATGGAATAGAAGATCCTACGGAGAATGAAATGGAGCAGATCCAGAAGGAAGCTGAGAAGAAAGAAGAGCTGGCTCATGCTATCCTTGAACAGGATATAGCAGCAAATCTTGGAGGAGATGGTAAGTTTAATTCTACTGATATCAAGGATGCAAAATCCATTAAGGAATTCAAAATAAAAGGTCTTAAGGATAAGCTCACCACCGGAACCATGATAAATGGCAGGCTGGATGATATAATAGGAAGAATAGTGGATCCGAATACTATGCCAGCTGTAAAGAGTATACAGGAAGACCTTCTTATAAGCTTCATCGCAGAACCTGTAGGCTACGATATAATATCGAGAACCGGAAAAGTTCCAAACAATATGTCTCCTTATGAATTTAACATGAAGATAGGAAATGATAAGGCATTTAAGAGAGTTATCAAACCTCTTCTGGAAGCGGTTTATGAGGATTACAGGCAGTATAAGCAAAATCCTGAGGGCTTCGAGTTTGATGCATATAAGAACATCACAGAAATGATAAATAATAAAGCAATCCTCAGCGCATACAAGATGGAACAGGATTACCTCAAATCAAACAGTCCTGAAGATGTAAAGCAGGATGATCTGTCAGGTAAGGTATCACCGGGTGTGCTTCATGCAGGAAAGCAGTACTATGCAATAAAGACAAGAAAGTCTGAGGAAAGAGCCATGGGCGACCAGATAGTTCTGCATAAGGAACCGCCCAAGAACCAGAAACCAAAGGATATAAGACACCCATAGAATAGGAAAAAGATATGAAAGAAATAACAGGTAACACAATACTCACAGGGCTGCTGGGCAGCCCTGTAAGACATAGCAAATCACCACTTATGCACAACAAAGCATTTGAGCTACTGGATCTGGATTACAGATATCTCTGCTTTGAAGTGGGAACGGATACACTTAAGACTGCAGTAGAAGGACTCAGAACTCTGGGGGTAAGGGGCTTCAATCTTACCATGCCAAATAAGAATCTGATGTGTGAGCTGTGTGACAAGCTGGACATAGGCTCCGAAATTTCTGGAGCGGTTAATACAGTTGTAAATGATGATGGAGTTCTCACCGGCTATACTACAGACGGAGTAGGCTTTATGAGAGCAGCTGAGGATGCAGGCTATATATTAAAAGGAAAGAAGATGGTCCTGCTGGGAGCAGGTGGAGTGGCAAGTGCCATTCTGGTGCAGGCGGCTCTTGACGGAGTAAGCGAGATTAAGATATTCAGCATCAGAGATCAGTTCTATGAAAGAGCTGAGAATATCGTAGATCAGCTGAAAAACAGAACCAAATGTCAGGTAACCCTGGATGATTTCAGCGACGAGTCTAAGCTGAGGACTGCCATAGCTGAAGCAGATATACTGGTAAATGGCACATCCGTAGGAATGTCTCCCAAGGTAGATGCCTGCGTGATCAAGGATGAAATGTTTAAGGACAGCTCCGTTTTCAGAAAAGAGCTTATCGTTTCTGATGTAATATATGAGCCGGCTGAGACCAAGCTTCTGAGACTGGCTAAAGAAGCCGGCTGTGAAACCTTCAACGGAATGTACATGCTGCTTTATCAGGGAGCCCAGAGTTTTAAGATCTGGACCGGCCAGGACATGCCAACCGAACCTATCAAGGAGCTTTATTTTTAAATTTGCCTTCCCCTTGAGGGACGGCCTGTGTGCCGGTGGCACACGTTTTAGGCCGATTGACCGAGTCGGAGACGAGACCAAGGTGGTT
>CADBMW010000184.1 GCA_902795855.1 uncultured Lachnospiraceae bacterium | reverse complement strand
TCCTGCTTTCTGTACTAACTGCGGAAAACAAATAAAGCCGGGAGTTGCCTTCTGTACTAACTGCGGAGCGAAGGTTTCAGCTGCTGCACCGGGAGGTCAGTCCTACCAGGGCGGAGGCCAGAACCAGTCCTATAGTCAGGGACCATCTAATCAGAATTACCAGAGTAACGCCCAGAGCCAGTCCTATAGTCAGGGGCCGTCTAATCAGAATTATCAGAGTAACTCTCAAAACCAGGGTTATCAGGGCGGAACTCAGAAACAGGCATATAATCAGCAGTATCAGACACAGGCCCAGTCTTATCAGACCAAAGAGAGCTCATCTAAAAAGCTTTTTATAATTCTTATGGTATGTATATTTGCAGTACTACTTGTTGGCCTGGGTGGTTTTGCTCTTTATAAGACTCTCAGTGATAACTCAGATTATTCACAGAGAATAGAAGATGACGATGATGATGACGACAAGGCTGAAGATAAAGATAAGGAAAAGGACACTTCTGAAGAAGCATCTTCTGAGACATCCGAAGAAGTAGCAGAGGATGATGAGAAGAAGGATGAGGAGGAAGAGGAAGAAGATACTCCAAAGGATGCAGATTACAATCTTGAAAAAGACAGTAAGCTGGATATGACAGGTACTCTTGAAAAGAACACAGATGGATATTTTGTTCTTATCTGGGATGAAAAGCTCAGCTTCCTGGATGGTGATGTTTATCTGGAGGATGTAAAGAGTGCAAGACTTGATCTTACTGACTGGGATGAACCGATATATGACTATGCCGAGCTGGGAGACAAGCTTCAGGTAAAGGGCGAGGCTTATATTAAAGATGAGAAGTTATTCCTTCTTGCAGATAAGATCTATGATGCAAAGGGTGAGGATATAACAAAGAAGAAGGCCGGACTTGATGGTGACTATATCATTCCTGACAGTGATACAAGACTTCTTACTGATGCCGATGTATATGGTCTTAATATTCAGGAAATCAATTATGCCAAGAATGAGATATATGCAAGACATGGCAGAAAGTTCAAATCCAAGGAGCTTCAGGATTATTTCAATAGCAAGTCCTGGTATAATGGAACCATCGAACCGGAAGACTTTAAAGAGAGCTATCTCTCATCAACAGAAAGCAAGAATGCAAAATTCTTAAGTGATACGGAGTTTTCAATTGATTCAGCCGGATATCAGCTGGATAAATAAAATCCGAAACGGAAAGACCAGATGAAAAAGAAACTACTTATTATAACATTTTTCCTCTTAATGCTTGGGGCAGTGTCCTGCGGTAAGAAGGAAGAAAAAACAGAAAAAATTGAATCAATCATAACAACTGAAGAAACAGAAGGAGTGGTTACACCAGATGTGGCCACTCCTTATAATGCATCTGAGGTTGCAACTGAGACGGATAGTAAGGAAGAAAAAGAAGCCGTTGAAGAGAAGGCGACTGAGACGGATGCAGTAAAGGAAAAGAATCCCAAGGAAGATATTCTGATAGCCATTGATCCGGGACATCAGAGTTCCAATGTGGATATGAGTGCAATGGAGCCCAATGCACCGGGTTCATCAGAAATGAAGATGAAGGCTACCGGAGGAACGGTAGGTCGATATACGGGAGTTCCGGAATATAAGCTTAATCTGGATATTTCTCTCATGCTGAGAAATCGTCTGCAGGAACAGGGCTACAAGGTTATCCTTACAAGAGAGGATAATGATACTGCCATAAGTAATTCAGAGAGAGCCACCCTTGCAAATGAAGCTGGAGCGGACATCTTTGTTCGTATCCATGCCAACGGAAGCGAGGATTCTTCCTCGAAGGGAGCTCTTGCCATCATAGGTTCAGAATCAAATCCTAATGTAGGACATCTCTATGACAAGAGTTATTCTCTGGCGGATTCCATACTGGGAGAATACTGTTCCAGCACAGGAATGACAAATCTGGGAATCCAGAAAAATGATACCATGACGGGAATTAACTGGAGCCAGATACCTGTAATGATCCTGGAAATGGGATTTATGACCAATCAGCAGGATGATTACAATATGCAGTCACCTGATTATCAGAAGAAGATGGTAAAGGGTATCGTAAATGGTATCAATAAGTATTATGGATTCAGCGATACGCCTAATGCCGGAAATGGTGATGAGGATAATGCATATGAGATAGGCGGAGTGCTGAAGGAAAAGATAGATAATCTGCTGGAGGTTGAAAGGGATAAGGGAGCCGTGGGTTCTGCTTATGCCAGAAATCTTACAACTGACGAGACCATTAATCTGTCTACGGATGTTCACAGATCCGCCAGTATAATCAAGCTTTTTATAGCCGGTGCCGTATACCACAATATGGATCAGATGGTTAAGGCAGGAAATAATCAGGATTCCATAGAATCTCTTATAAAAAGCATGATATCTGTAAGTGATAATGAAAGCACAAATAATCTTGTAAGAATGCTTGGGTCAGGAAATGCTGAGGCAGGCATGACTGTAGTTAACGATTTTATAACATCACTTGGTTTCACGGATACAAGTATGGGACGACTTATGCTGGACTTTAATTCCGGAAAAGAAAACTATACCACTGTTACAGAAACCGGTGAATATCTTGAGATGATATATCATAATAAATTTACCGGAGCGGACAAGATCCTGGAATATATGAAGCAGCAGGAAAGAGTATCAAAGATTCCTGCAGGTCTTCCATCCGGAATCGTAGTTGCCAACAAGACAGGGGAGCTTGAGGATGCCGAGCATGATGTTGCCATTATATATGGTGAGAAGGCAGACATAATCCTTTGTGTAATGTTCAGCCCTCTTCCGGATACAGCATCAGGAAGAAGTACCATTACAAAGATAGCTTCGGAGGTTTATGATTACTGGAACTGATATCCTGTTAAGGGAGATTTATAAAGCAATGTTGTAAGAAAGGAGCATCAAATTATGGCATGTTTTTTAGTACCGGCTGCAGAGGCCGTAGTTGTAACCGTAGTTGAAAAAGTTGCTGAGAAAAAAGAGAGCAAGGTTGAACAAACAACCACTGAAGAGAAAAACGAAAGCTTTCATGTTCCATTTACAGCAAAGTTGAAATGGCTTATGTATATGCTTTATGGTGGTTCCATACTGCTTATGTTTGAGCATATCTGGCATGGAGAGGTCCAGCCCTTTGCACCATTTCTGACTGCAATGGCAGATAAAGGTGATATGTATGAGATGCTGCATGAGATGTCCACCGTAGGTGTAACCATGGCACTTTTAGTTACCGCCGTATGGGGAATTATCTGTGTTGTTACAAGTAAGCTGGAGAAGAAGTCCGCTGCAGAAGCTGCATAAAGGAGGAGAGATAATATGACTTTACTCATCACTATTTTTGCTGCTGTTTTTGTAACTTATAAATGGTATAGAAGTAAGGACGATTCTCTTCAGCTGGCACCACTAATGTTTATGTTCTGGGGTGCGTCACTGATGTGGATGGTGGATGCCATTTTCGAGTATATCGAGCTTAGAGGAGAGTACTTTATGCAGTCACCGGCAGATATGCTGAATGATGCATTCTTAGGTCTGGCAGTAGTAGCACTTGCCCTGATAATCTGGGTAGTAAGAATGCTTATAACCGATCCAAAGGGAAAGGTAAGAGCAGCCCTTAAAAAGCAGGCTAAATAAATGGATTACGAAGAAATGAAATTTGCAAAGCTGGATACTGACCGGGAAAAACGAACAGGATTTCCTGAAGTGGTATTCTGCGAAGGTAAGCCGGATGAATATCTGGTGGAAATTTATAAAAAGCTTTATGGGAAAAATGGAAGGGTTTTCGGCACCAGAGCAAGCAGGGAGCAGTATGAGCTTGTAAAAAATGAAATCCCTGAAATTGAGTATGATAAAGTATCAAGGATACTGAAGGCGGGAGTTAAGTCTTCTGAAGCAGGTCAGAGTAATGAGCCGGGCAAAAGTACCTATATTGTGGTATGCACCGGTGGTACTGCTGATATACCTGTAGCTGAGGAGGCTGCTCAGACTGCAGAGTTTTTTGGATGCCGGGTTGAACGTATATTTGATATAGGGGTAAGCGGAATCCACCGGGTACTTTCCAAGGCTGAGATACTTAGAGGAGCAAGCTGCGTAGTTGCGGTTGCAGGAATGGAAGGTGCTCTTGCCAGTGTTGTAGGAGGCCTGGTTTCAAATCCTGTTATAGCAGTTCCAACCTCAGTTGGATATGGCGCCAGCTTCGGTGGAATGTCGGCATTGCTCACGATGATCAACTCCTGTGCAAACGGAATAACGGTAGTTAATATTGATAATGGCTACGGAGCCGGATATGTGGCTACTCAGATAGACCGTCTTGCCAGAGGATAGTGGCATATATCTTACAAAAATAATATATTTTTAACACTTGATTTTTAAAATTTAAGTAAATGTGTTGAAAATTTTCGATTATTTTGTGCATATTCCCAAATTTGAACAAACTATGAAAAAACTATTGCAAAACTGCATCCATTGTAATATACTAACGGGGTACTTCGGAAGAGGTACCCGTTAATACGGGCCGCTAGCTCATTTGGTAGAGCACCTGACTCTTAATCAGGGTGTGCGGGGTTCGAGCCCCCGGCGGCCCACTCCAGGAG
>CADBMW010000183.1 GCA_902795855.1 uncultured Lachnospiraceae bacterium | reverse complement strand
TTTAAGTTGCGTGAAAAGTTGACAGAGCCATTTCTGCTTCTTAATGCCGATGCTATGTTTGATATTGATTTTAATAGATTTGTTAGACGCCATTACGAATATGGTGGTCTAGTAACACTCTTCACACATCCGAATTCACATCCTTACGACTCAGGCGTGGTTATTGCAGGAGATAACGGATCCATTGAGCATTGGCTTGCTAAAGAAGACGTGCGTCCTCAATGGTATAAGAATCGAGTTAACGCAGGGCTTCATGTTATTGATCCAAGAGCACTTGATGAATGTGGAATTGATGCGGAAGCAATAGGAACTGAGGTCAACGGTAAAAGAGTAAAAATCGACCTTGATAGGCAGATATTGAAACCGCTTTGTGGAACAGGAAAAATGTTTTGCTATGATAGCCCCGAGTATGTCAAGGATATGGGAACACCTGAGAGGTATGAAGCTGTATGTGCCGATTTTAAAAAAGGTGTTGTTAGGAGGAAGAATCTAAAGCATAAGCAGAGAGCTGTTTTTCTTGATCGTGATGGGACTATTAATAAGTACGTTGGTTTCTTGAGAAACATCAATGATTTCGAACTCATTCCAGGTGTTGCCGAAGCTATAAGGCGGATAAACAATAGCGGATATCTTGCCATTGTGATTACTAACCAGCCGGTGATTGCAAGGGGAGAAGTAACAGTTCAAGAACTCGAGGAAATACACAATAAAATGGAAACTTTACTTGGAGCTGAAGGCGCGTATATTGACGCTATTTATTATTGTCCTCATCATCCAGACAAAGGATATAAGGGAGAAATTCCAGCGCTAAAGATTAATTGCGACTGTAGGAAACCAAAACCAGGAATGCTACTAAAGGCAGCCAAGGATTTCAATATCGATTTATCTGAATCTTGGATGATTGGTGATGGTGAGAATGACATAAAAGCCGGAAAAGCGGCGGGATGCAAAACGGCACTTATAGGTAAAGGAGAGTATGGACAAGATTTGAGTTTAAGTGCATTAATCGAGTTTGGCTTTTAAAGACTATTTACAGATAAGAGAACAACTGCTAGTAGAAAGATAAAAGGAAATAGGAATATGAGGACACTGGAGACGCGTCTTATAAAACATATAGACCTCCTTATCAGGAGATATCCAACACTGGAAAGTTGTAAAGAGGATATAATAAAAGCTTACCTCATTATGGAAGAAGCTTTTGAAAATGATCATAAACTTCTTATAGCAGGAAATGGTGGATCAGCAGCTGATGCCGAACATATTGCTGGAGAGCTTATGAAACGCTTTAAAACTCCGCGACCAGTTACACCTGAGTTTGCAGATAAATTAAAGGCGATTGATTCACAAAGAGGAGAGGATCTAGCGAGAAATTTGGAGCGCAGCCTAATGGCTATTCCATTAGTTGCGCACGAGGCACTTTCTACTGCGTACATCAATGACGTTGATGGCCTCGGCGTGTTTGCTCAACAGCTTTTTGGCTTTGGCCGACCTGGTGATGTATTTCTTGGTATTTCCACGTCTGGAAACAGTAAAAATGTAATGTCGGCAACGGTGGTAGCGAGAGCACTGGGTATAAAAGTGATTGGACTTACTGGGAATAAAGGCGGCGAGCTCGCCTCTGTTGCAGATGTAGTTGTTAAGGTGCCAGAGGAAGAAACATATATGATTCAGGAATTACATCTACCTGTATATCACTGCTGGTGTTTAATGTTAGAAGATAAATTCTTTGGATAAATAATGAGTTCGAGGTAACAATGAGGAAGCAGCCATTACTGAACACGTTTGTGAATAATGTCAACATGAATGAAACTCTTCAACAAATATGCAATCTGGTAGAAGAGAAAAGAAAGTCATATATAGTGGCGATTAATGTCGACGTTGTTATGAAAATTGAAAAAGACAAATATCTTCAGACCATCACAAATGAAGCAGATATGACTCTTGTTGATGGGAAACCTCTAGTCTGGATTGCGAAATGGCATAAGCATCCAGTTAAAGCAAAAATAAGCGGATCTGATATGGTTCCGGCGCTCTGTAAAGTTGCAGCTGATAAAGGTTATTCTATGTTTATCATAGGTGGTGCTGATGGTATTGCGGAAAAAGCAAAAGAGAATCTGGAAAGAAATTTGCCCGGCATAAAAATAGTAGGAACATATGCTCCTCCTTAT
>CADBMW010000182.1 GCA_902795855.1 uncultured Lachnospiraceae bacterium | reverse complement strand
TTTCGAACAAAAATGCCGCTCGACTTTTCTCATGATGTCTCGTTTAACTTGTCTGTTCTCGCGACAGCTTGTTTATAATACTACTTTAAAATCTCAATGTCAACAACTTTTTCAAAAAAATTTCTGTCATTTATTTCACATTTTTGCGGTAAGAAAAGAGGACTGAAAACAGTCCTCAAAATCTTGTGCTTGTTATATTTCATTCCACAAAATATCCTAGAATCATTTTAAAACAGTCGGGAATATTTTTTTAAGAAGTAATACTTGTAATAACTTTTACTAAAAGATTTGTATCATTTATTTTCTGAAGTATCTCATTTCCGGCTATCATACTGTCATACTGGGAGCCGAAGGCTATACTTGCAATGATCATGAAGCCCCAGACTATGACAACTCCCACTGCCAGTCCCAGCAACATCCCCAGGAACCGGTTAATGCCGGATAGTACGGGATCCTCATCCATGGATCTGTTTATGATAAAGGCTATGATTATGAGAATAACCCTTAGGACTACAAAGGTTCCAAAAATAGCTATGACATTTACAATAAGCCGGGCGGCATACCGGGAAATGTATTTATAGAAGTTGGTTACCCCCAGCTTCTCATACATATTGTCTGTGTTATTCTGAATAAATGCCCCCTTCACATAATCAGGCAGATTCAGTGCATCTATCTGTTTGATCTGGGTTTCCTTGTCAGGATCATTTTCCAGTATATATTTAGTTTCTTTCTTTGTCAGTTCGTTCAGGTCAGTGGTGACTCCTGCATTCTTCAGGGACTCCGCCACAGTCTTCTGGGTATCCGTCTCTATCTTCTTATATATCTTATCTTCTATACGCTCATCAATCTGAGTATTATCCATGATGAAGGTAGTAATGTACGGGCTGGCAAAATATGTTACCGCTACTGTAAGAATCAGCGCAACAAATCCAAAGAGGGTTTTGAATATTCCTCTTTTTAATCCTACGAGGGCACTCATAAGAAGTATTGCACCTATACAGAAAAGCAAATAGTACATTTATTTATCCTCTGTTTTTAATCTGATGGTCTCCGTCTTATTCTCGAAGGTTACTATATATTCATTATTTTTCGAAGACGGAATCATAGACTTAACCATATTTTCAAAGGTGTAGGCAAACTTAGTTCTTCCGTTCTTTTCCACTATAAGACACTGGTTTCCACCTGTGATGATTATCTCGTCTTCGCCGGCAAATATCCTGTCATATTCCATACTGAAGGCATAGTCAAAGTCCTTCTTTCCGGAAAGATCGTATATTGTCATAATGTAATCTGCAGTACTGCCACTATCAGCATTCTGTTTAACGGTTCCGATATAATCCTCTCCGTAAAAAATGCTGGCAACTTCCCCATCATATTTGGCAGAGCCTCTTTCTGATGGTTTTTCCTTCATATTATATAGAAGTATCCTCTTATCCGAAAATGCTGCTACTATATCATTTGTAATGAACTCAACCTTAGGTATAAATTCCTCCTCAAAAGAGAATCCGCCTACCATACGGTCTGCATTTTCATTCTGGCCTACTTCGCCAAAATTATAGGCAGTGAGATTATTCTTTATATTAACTCCGTCAAGCTTGAAATAGCTGGTAAACAGCTTCTTTCCATCATCAGACACTGCAATATCCATAGGGTATCCACTCTTATCAATGGAGGTCTGCATTTCATAAATAATGGTTCCGTTACGGTCATACATATTTATGTAATTGGTCTCATCTGATTCAAGAATAGCCGCAAATGCTCCCTGCTTGGCAACATCTATATCGCAGATGGAATACGGCATATTAACGGTGCTGATAAGTCCGTCTACACCAAAAACAGCCACCAGGTTTCCACCCTTGTCAGCAACCACAGCATAGTTTCCGCTGGTCTCTGCGATAGGAACCTTGAAGTCATTTCCGGAAGTCCAGACAGTTTCTCCACTGCTGTCTATGTAGGAAACACCATCCGGAGTATATCTCAAAAGATTATTTCCAAACTGAAGGTACTCGGCATTTGCCTCATAAACTGTCTCTGCGGATTTCACTACTTTAATGGAATTGTAGCTGCGCATCCTTCTGAAAACATATACAGCCACCACTGCAACCACTGCGATGACAATAAGAACCAGGAATGTAGTTGTCCTGCTTCTCCTTCTTTCAATGGCTTCATTTTCATTACGCCTTCTGAGTTCCTCAGAGCTATCCACATGTATTACGTTGTCTTCACCAAAATTTGCCATACTAAATTCCTGTTATTTTAAATGTTGTGCCTTATCGATGTATTCCTTCTTTACCCAGTCAATTGACTCAACGGGTGGCATGAAGTAGCCTCTTCTGTAATGCTCACAGTTTTTCATGTGAGTTACCTCTAATCTTTCATTTTACTCTTAATCACACTGTTTATCAAGTTAAAAGGGGTGTCAAATATAATTTATTATATTGCTGCTATTTTTTACGGTCAGACTTGAAAATATCCTCCACCACTCCATCGGCATAGGTATAATCATCCATGGATATATCATTTCTGGAGAATCCGGCTCTCTCAAGTATATCCTTCATCCTGTTTCTCTTCTTTTCATCAGAAGGGATCAGATAATCCATCTGCTCTGAATAATTTACCTTTTCCTTCAGCTTCTTATCCTTCTTTGTCCGCTTCCTCATATATCTGGAGTATTTGAGAATCAGCTTGTCGGAAGGTCCGGCTCTTCTGAAATCTCCTGCATACTTTATTTCCGGATAAAGCTTTATACCCAGAAATACTAAGGCTCCCAGAATCGCCAGGGTCAGGATCACGTAAGCAGCAATTCTCATAAACCGGTCCGCTCCTGATATGGAAAATGTATTCAAATTATTTTCTTCTCTTTCGTTGGTTACATCCTCGCCATCACCAAATAGATTATTGAAGGCATCCCAGAAGCTTCTGTCATCTTCCTCTTCCTCGGGCAGTCCGGAGGATGGAGTAAGCTCCACCTTGACCCAGCCCTTGCCCTTTACGAACATTTCAACCCAGGCATGGGCATCCGCATCAGTGGCAGTGACTCTGACAGGCGCAGTCTTTCCCAGAGAATTATAGCCATCATAGTAATCCTCATAGGAAGCATCTTCCACCATCTCGCCATAGTCGATAACCTGACTGTAGGAAATGGCATATCCCTCGCAGTATCTTGCAGGCACACCCATTTCTCTCAGAATCAGCGTTCCGGCAGTTGCAAAATGAGCGCAGTAGCCCTTCCGGTTTTTGGTCAGGAAGTTATTTACAAAATCCTTTCGCCATGGGGTAGCTCCGGGTCTGATGGTATATGGAATATTTTCGTCATAATATACTCTGAGGCTTTCTGCAATTTCTTCCGGGGTGTCTCCGGAAATACCTGCTTCCTTTATGAAATCATCTATTACCTCTTTATTTTCTTCCGGCACATAAAGGTACTCTTCATCCGGCTCATAATCCTTTACCTCAGCCTCTGTCTGTTCAAATCTCGGATAATAAATATAGGTCTTGGACTGTCTGGAGAATACAGGTTCTGTGTTGCCCTCGGAATAGTAAGGCTGGTATGGATTCATGGGTGCTTCCACATTTGTCACCGTCATGATTCCCCTGGCGGTGTACGCCTCGCCATTTTCATATGCCTTGCTAAGAGCTCCCACCTCATTGATATAAGTGGAATTCTGCATGCTGCTTCGTTCATCATCCGGATTCATCCACCTGTTATCATAGGGCATGTAATTCATTCCGGTGAAATTCTTGATATAAATGGTATCAGCAGTGTAAGGCGTAAATATAACGTTCAGATCCGGCATGTAATCCAGTCTGATGGATGAAACTCCGCCCAGAACACCTGTGGAAAGTCCGCCATTACTGGGATAAAAATCTATAAGACCGAAGATACCCAGCATGATGAAATTCTGGAAGGTATCATTCGTGATTTTCTTTTCCTCACTCTCCTCCTGGAGATAATCATAATAGACCTTGTCATATATGGTACTCATGGTGGCGATCACCACCAGAACAAAAAGCCCGGTCATAATAAGCATATGCTTCAGAACCTTATAGTCCAAAGCGTAGGTGAGTCCTTTTTTTGTTTTTGCAAATATGTGATCCCGTCGGCTCAGGTAGAAATGTCTGCCGCACTTAAGGATAAATGTCATAACTATTCCGGCAAGAAGCATCATACTGTAAATGGTATCCGGCTCCCTGCGCATGTAGAAAGCGGTAATATTTACTGACACTCCCAGAAAAATGGCCACCATGTATCTGGCACGACGAAGGATATAGTTGTTCAAAAGCACGTTCATGGCGATTCCGATAATGGACATGGAAATTGTTATGGCCATATATCTATTGGAAATACGCTCGTTATAATACTGGAGACCATCTGTTTTGAAATAAATAGATGCCCAGTCGATAGTATCATTTATTACAGCATAAAATCCCGAGTTAATATAATCCTTGAACATAAACATCACTGCAGCATAAATGGCAAAGAACACCAGATATCCCAGGTTCTCTGACTTCCAGCTATGATACAGAACCGCACAGATAAGGGCGGTGCTGAGAATAACGAGATTGAACATTATCTGGTTAAAATCAATATCAATGGCTGTCAGAAATGAGCCTATACCGCCGGCCGTAATGAAATAAACCACAAGTCCCTTCATCAGCAGCGTGTAATATCTGTTCTCGCTGATGTCATAAACCGAGGTATCTATCTCCACTCCCTTACAAAGCTTAACGGGAGTTCTATCCTCATTCTGCCATGCATTTCTGGGGCGTTTCTTCTTATATTCAGTTTGAGGAATAGTATTTGTTTTCATGAATTAATCCTGCTCCACAACCACTGCATCCGCCTCACCGTCACGCATACAGATATTTACATATGCCTTCAGCTCCGGTTTTATACTTCTCATGTAACCCTTAGTCTTTTCACTGTCAGAATATATTTTTTCATAATAAATCTCAGAGAAGGAATCTTTCAGATTTTCTCTGTTCATTATCTGTTTTTCCACAAAGGCAAAATTTCCCTCGCTCCACCACAGAAGTCTTACATAGGTCTGTTCCCGGATGAAGGTGGAAACTACTCCATAGGCAAGTGTCAGTATTTCATCCACCTCTTCATCACTTCCACAAAGCTCCACGAGTATGACCATCTGCTGATCGGACATGGACACCCTGTCCTTAACCATAAGTATGTCTCTCTTGGCAGAAAGCTTCCAGTGAATGCTCATGAGCTTGTCGCCGGGTATATATTCCCTGACATCAGAAACATCTGAGAAATCATGGCCTCTCTTCAGGGTTTCCTCACTCTCCGTCATTCCTTTGGACATATCCGTCATGTCCAGTTTTCCGGCGTGCTCCTGATCCGGAAGAACATGAACCTCCGCTACGCAGTCTGTTTTTTTCTTCAGGGAAATGAATCCCAGCATATCTCTTACAGTTACGCAGGGAATACTGAATTTATAGATGCCATTCATAGAATATTTAACAGGAATGTTTTCTTTATAATCAGATCTGGCTCTGAGGGGAAGTGACAGAACCATTCCACTCATGTCATTGTAGAAGGTATTCTCCACGTCCAGCTTGATACAATAATCAAAGGTGGCAACCAGTGATTTATTGATAAGCTCCAGGCAGAGAAAGCCTATACTGTTTTTCTGAACTTCCTTTTCAGGTGCGATAAGCTTTACACCTGCACTTCTGTACAAGAAGAAAAATGTCACAACATCAAGCACCGGCAGGGCAATAACAATAGACAGACACAACATCAGAAAATGATTTCTAAGGAAATCATACATGGCTATAATTATGGCCAGCTGAAATAAATAAGCTGTAATCCTGGTTATATGCACAGTCGTTTTGAGAGGCTTTTTCAGCCTCTCTCTTTCCTTTTCTTCTTTCCTGAGTTTTAGACTCTGTCTCCACTCCTTCGATAAGAACCTATATTCAGTTTTGTTCTTTAAATCCGGCATAGAATCTTCCTGTATTTTTGAATTTATTTCTTAAAATTATTACATTCTCGGAGCTTTTACAGTCTGAAGAAGTGCCCGTATAGCTCCATCCATATTCATTCCCTGGGCACGTGCTCTCTGCCCAAGCTTTACTCTGTGAGAAAGAGTATCCTTTGTAACTGACTGCACATCCTCAGCAGTGACATAGTCTCTTCCATCTATTACAGCCATAGCCTTAGCCATATTTAGAAGTGCTATGGTTCCTCTCGGACTGGCTCCCATGGAGAACATATCATTTCTTCTTGTTTCTTCCACAAGATCAACTATATATTCATAGATTTCATCTCTGATGAACATATCATTTGACTCTTTTCTCAGGGCCACAAGTTCATCTATACTGATGACCTTCTGAACCTTTGAGATAGGATTTGAAGCATTTCCCTTCAGAATCTGAACAGCATCCTCATGCTCCGGGTAGCCCATGGAGAGGCAGACCATAAATCTGTCCAGCTGAGATTCCGGCAGCAGCTGGGTACCGGATGAACCATATGGATTTTCTGTCGCAATAACAACGAAGGGATCCGGAAGCTTTCTGGTAACACCATCTACTGTTGCAGTTCCCTCCTCCATAACCTCCAGAAGTGCGGATTGAGTTTTGGGAGATGTTCTGTTTATCTCATCAGCAAGAAAAAGATTACAGAATACGGATCCCGGCCTATACTCAAATTCCTTGGTGGCCGAATTGTACATTGAGAATCCCAGGATATCACTGGGCAGAACGTCCGGAGTAAACTGAACTCTCTTATAATCCAGCGAAAGCGTTCTTGCAAACGCAGTGGCGAGAGTGGTTTTTCCTACTCCGGGAATATCTTCCATCAGAATATGTCCTCCCGCAATAGTTGCCGCAAGGACCTTCTTCACTACATTTTGTTTTCCTTTAATAACACTATTTACACTGTCCTGAACAGCCTGTGTTTTTGACACATCACTCATATATGATAACCCTCCGGATATTAACGTATCTTTACTATAACATAATTTTGTAAAAACAAGTAACATTATATTGATTTAGTCTATTATTTATGGTGAAATTATGACATATGGATAAGTCCATATGTTACATAGATATCAAAAGTCAAAATGCAGGGAGAATCAGAATATGCCACCTATTACAAATGACTGGGCCGCTGCCCTTAAACCTGAATATAGCAAAGAATATTATAAGAAGCTTTTTGCTTTTATAGGAAGGGAATATGCCACTTCTACTATTTATCCTCCTGGAGATGACATTTTCAATGCCTTTCATCTGACTCCTTTAAAGGATGTAAAGGTGGTGATCATAGGTCAGGATCCATATCACGAACCGGGACAGGCTCATGGTCTTTCTTTTTCAGTAAAACCGGGAGTTGATATTCCACCCTCACTGCAGAATATCTACAAGGAACTCCATGATGAGTTGGGCTGCTATATTCCCAACAATGGATATCTTGTAAAATGGGCCCAGCAGGGTGTGCTGCTTCTTAATGCAGTGCTTACAGTCCGCGCCCATCAGGCTGCATCCCATCAGGGTAAGGGCTGGGAAGAATTCACCGATGCCGCCATCCGGATAGTGAATCAGCTGGACCGTCCCATAGTTTTCATGCTCTGGGGCAGCTTCGCAAGAAGCAAAAAAAATATGCTGAGTAATCCTCAGCATCTAATTCTGGAAGCCCCGCACCCATCACCTCTTTCGGCATACAGAGGCTTCTTTGGATGCGGACACTTCAAAAAAGCAAATGAATTTCTCAAAGAACACGGCCAGCCGGAAATCGACTGGCAGATAGAAAACGAAATCATCTCAAATAATAAAAACATTTGATAGCATCTATTTGAGCCATAACATTAATAAATAGCAGCAGTAATAATGGAATAAAATATCTTCCCTTAATCTTTTATCGATTTATTATATAAATGACTTGAATATATCTTCTGATTCTCCACATCCACATAAAGATGTTTAATGCATTTTGATTAAGTAAAAAAAACTCACAAATGCTCACATAAACATTCATGAGTTTTAATCTGCCGGCGACCGGGGTCGAACCGGTACGGGTATTACTACCCACGGGATTTTAAGTCCCGGGCGTCTGCCAATTCCGCCACGCCGGCG
>CADBMW010000181.1 GCA_902795855.1 uncultured Lachnospiraceae bacterium | reverse complement strand
TGTTTATGCTGAACAGACCAATGCTATTCCTAATCCGGGATTTGAAGATGGACAGGTCCCCTGGTATGTGACTGCAGATGAAGATGGCCTTGATACAGGAATTCTGACTGAAGAAGGCACCGGGAACAAGCTGGCTTATCTTAACATAAAAGAAAAGCTTGCAATGGATTATAATAGCAAAGTCATAGGTGTATCTCAGAGAATAGAAAATGTTCCTGAAGGAACATATACTGTTGGATGTAGATTTAAAGTAGACTGCGGCGAAAATTGTACAACAAACCCCCAAATTAATTTTACTGCAACTGGCCAATATAGTCATCCTGGGGTATTTGGATTTGAAGATGGAAAATGGGTAAATGCTGTTGTAACTGGTGTTGATGTGGTTAGTGACGGAAAACTGGAAGTTGAATTTGAT
Organism: uncultured Lachnospiraceae bacterium; assembly: GCA_902795855.1. GTDB lineage: Bacteria > Bacillota > Clostridia > Lachnospirales > Lachnospiraceae > Eubacterium_Q. The sequence goes on along the minus strand of CADBMW010000181.1, from coordinate 6,671 downwards.
GTCTGGGTTCCGAAAGATTGTTGTGATGCAACCATATATGTAGATGATTTTTATGCATATATATTATCTGATGATGTAGCTTCCGTTATGGTAAAAATCAGAGACCTTCCTGACAGGCTTAAAATAAAATCCTCTGATGCAGAAAAAATAGCTGAAGCTAAAGAAGCTTATGATGCTTTGGAAACCGAAGATAAGGCGAATGTTTTCAATTACTCAAGACTTGAGGAAGCTCTTGACCGTGTTGAAGTTGTAAGCGTCATTGAAATGATAAATGGCCTGAGCGATGAAATAACACTTGCTGATGATGAAGACGTATCAAATGCAAGGGAAGCTTATGATGCATTATCAGAAGCACAGAAGGGTGAGATAGATGCTACTACTTATACCAAGCTTACAGATGCAGAGGCTGCTATAGCAACCCTCATGGCACCTATTGAAGCTATATTAACTGATATTGCAAACCTGAGTGATACCATAACTCTGGCAGATGATCAAGCGGTATCAGCTATCAGAGCAGCATATAATGCTTTAGGGGATGTTGAGAAAACATATATTGATAATGATAGTCTTACAAAGCTTACTAACGCTGAATCAACCATATCAGATCTTAAGACAGCAGCAGCTAATGTGGCTACCAGTATTAACAATCTGAGCGATACCATAACTCTTAATGATGAAGATACAGTGGCAGCTATAAGAGAAGCTTATGATGCTCTGAGCGAAGAACAGCAGGCTCTTATAAGTGATGAACTCAAAACAAAACTTGGAGCAGCTGAGGCAACTATAACAAGTCTCAATCAAGTTAAAGCAGTTGCAACCAAAATTTCTGATCTCAATGATCCAATAACCCTTACTGATGAGGATGATGTTAATGATGCAAGAAGTGCTTTTAATGCTCTGGATAGTGATCAGAAAGCTCTTGTAAGTAAAGAGCTTAAAGCAAAGCTTGAAGCGGCTGAAAAAACTATAAAAGATATTAAAGCTGCCAACGCGGTGATTAAAATGATTTCAGATTTAAGCAACCCTATTACAATTGATGATGAAGAAGATGTTGCATCAGCAATGACAGCATATAATAATCTTTCTAATGATCAGAAGCTATTGGTAGGCGATGACAATGCTGTAACCCTTTCAAATGCCAATACTATCGTAGGTTTATTAAGAGCAAATCTTACAAGTGTAGAAAATGCTATCTAAAATCTAGATGTTGAAACATTTTCTTCTATTGAAAAGGTAGAAACTGTTAAGGCATCTTATGATGCTCTTCCTAAACCGTCACAGAAGAAAATGAATGCTGATAGAAAAGCACAGCTTGATAGTGCTATAGAGGTTGCGAAGGTTCTTAAGACTATAGATAGTCTTCCTGATCGGACTGATATTACAGTAGAAGATATGGATCAGATTAAGGCAGCTGAGGATGCATTTGATTCACTTACAAAGGCACAGAAGGATAATCTTATGCCGGATGTTGAAGCGAAGCTTGAAAATGCAGAAAATGCTGTTATAGATCTGGTAAGTCAGGCTATAGCAAAGGTTGCATCAGCTCCTGTAACAATAGAAAGTGAAAAGGATATAACAGAGGCAAGAAAGCTTTATGATGCACTTTCAGATAAGTTAAAGAATAATCCTACAGCTCAGACAGTAGTTAAGCTTCTGGAAGGTAAGGAAGCAGAGCTGGAAAATCTGAAGAAGTCTCAGAGTGTTCCTACAGTAACACCTGCACCTGCAACCGCACCTACAGCTGCAGTAACACCTACACCTGCAGCAGCAACGAAGGAACCTGTGGTTGGTGATATCGTATCTGATGGTACAAGCGAATATGAGGTAACATCAGTAAATTCAATAGATGGTGTAGTTACAGAAGGAACAGCTGTTTATAAGAAGAATCTGGATTCTAAATTAACTACCATTGAAATACCTGACGTGGTTACTGTAGATGATGTCAGCTATAACGTAACAGGTGTAGCAAATGACGCATTAAAGGGAAATAAGAAGATTAAGAAGCTTATAATAGGTGAGAATGTAGAAACTATCGGTAAGAGGGCATTTTCAGGATGTATAAAGCTCGCTTCTGTAAATATGAAATCACCTGTACTTAAGACAATAGATGATAATGCTTTCTTTAACTGTAAATCCCTTAAATCTTACACAGTATCTACAGGAGTTACAACAATAGGTGCCAGAGCATTTATGAATTGCAAGAAGCTGACAAAGATTACCTTTAAGGGTAAAAATGTTAAAAAGATTAATGCAAATGCATTCAAGAATGTACCTAAGACATGTAAGGCAAAAGCCCCTAAAAAGGCAGTAAAATCATATAAGAAGCTTATGAAAAAAGCAGCATATAAAGGCAGTGTTTCTAAGTGATAAAAAAAATAAATGTTTTGTTGATTTAAAACGTTAAAAAGTAGTATAATTGGAGTTGGTGTTTTTTAATGCCAACTCCATTTTTTTTGAAAGGAGAAGTAGCGTGATAGAAGAGGCTATGAAAGCGGTTGAAGCTGCTGAAAAGGCTGCCGGAGAAAAAGTTCAAAATGCCAAGGCTGAAGCGGATAAAATCCGAAAGGCCAGTGAACAGCAGATCCGACAGATTAAGATTGATGCCGAAAACAGTGCTAAACAGACTGAGTCAGATAGGCTTAAAGCTACTGACGAAGAGGGAAGCAAGGCTGCTGAGACAGCCAGAACTGAGGCGCTGAAGAAGGCTGAAGCACTTAAGCAGACAGCTGCAGGAAATGAAGAGGCAGCTATTAAGGCTGTTATAGATGCAGTTATAAGTAAATAAAGAAAGGCGGGATTAACGTGGCAATTGTTGAGATGCGAAAGCTCGGAATATACGGTACAAAAAAGCACCGTAAAGCCGTTCTTGAGTTTTTGCAGAAAATAGGAGCCGTGGAGATAGATAATTCTCTTGTTACCGAGCCTATCTTTGAGAAGATGGATACCACCGGAGAAAGGATCAGGTTTCAGAAGATAGCTGATGAATTCGATCATGTCATCGAGCTTCTGAAGAAATATGATGATTCTAAATCAGGTTCACTTCTGAATCTTGAAAAGAAGGTGGTTACTTCATCTGAATATGAAAAGATAGAGAAGGACAGAAGAAAGTATTACTCAATGGTAAATGATGTGCTGGCCCTGGAAAAGAGCATTTTCGAAAGCAGGTCCACCATTACCAGAAAAGAGAATAAGATAGCAACTCTTACTCCATGGAATAAACTGGATATTCCACTTAATAGTGAGAAGACCAAAAGAACCCGGATCCTTATAGGAACATTTCCTGAAACCATTACTCAGGAAAAGCTTATGGAGATCATTTCCGAAGGAATTGAAGATCCGGTTCCGGTAACCGCTGAGATTCTCTATGATGAGAATCAGATAACGAATGTGTGCGTAATCGCTACAAACAGAGTAGCGGATCAGGTGGAAGAGAATATGAGAAGTCATGGCTACAGCAAGCTTCCATTCCTTTCCCACAGAATTCCACAGGCGGCTATCGATAAAAGAAAAAATGATATAGTTCTGGAAAAACAAAATATAGAAAAGGCTGAGAAGGAAATATCCGGATTTGTTCAGTATATTCCGGAAATGAAAATTGCAGCTGACTATTACAGAACAAGAGCAGAGAAGTACAGAATACTTGGAACTCTGCCTCAGTCAAGCAAGGTATTCTTTATCCAGGGATGGATAGATGCTGAAAAGGCTGAAGGAGTAGCAAAGGTTCTGGAGGAACAGTTTGATGCTGTGGTAGAGATAGAAAAGGATGATGAACATGCTCCTATAAAGCTTCGAAATAATCATTTTTCAGAAGCATCGGAGGGAGTTCTTGAATCCTACGGACTTCCTACTCATGGAAGAGTAGATCCTACATTTGTAATGTCATTATTCTATGTTTTCTTCTTTGGAATGATGCTTTCCGATGCAGGATACGGAATTCTTATGGCTCTTGCATGCTTCATTGTTCTTAAGAAGTATCCAAGAATGGACAGCGGTACAAATAAGATGCTGAGACTTTTCTTCTGGTGTGGTCTTTCAACCACATTCTGGGGATTCATGTTCGGAGGCTTCTTCGGAGATGCCATAGATGTGATAGCACATACCTTCTTCGGGGTACCGGAAACCACGGCGGTTCTAAAGCCACTCTGGTTTGCTCCACTGGAGAATCCAATGAGACTTCTCATATGGTGTATGCTTTTCGGCGTGATACATCTTTATGCCGGACTTGGCATGAAGGGATATGAATATCTTAAGGATAAGGATGTAGTTGGTTTTATATCAGATGTCCTGGCCTGGTATCTGTTTTTAACAGGTCTCATACTGATGCTTCTGCCGACACAGATATTTGCATCCATAGCACAGATGCAGTTCAATTTCCCTGGATGGCTTGTAATCCTTTCAAAGGTTATAACATTAGTAGGACTTGCTACTATAGTTCTTATGTCAGGAAGAGCCAACAAGAACTGGGGACTCAGAATTGCCCTTGGTGCATATGATATATATGGAGTTACAGGATGGCTGTCTGATGTGCTTTCCTATTCCAGACTTCTTGCGCTGGGACTTGCTACAGGAGTTATAGCAAGCGTAATTAACTCCATGGCCATAATGCAGGGTAAAACAGTTATCGGTGTTATAGTATTTATACTGGTATTCATCGTAGGACACACCCTGAATATAGCTATAAATCTGCTGGGAGCTTATGTTCATACAAACAGGCTTCAGTACGTTGAGTTTTTTGGTAAATTTTATGATGCCGGCGGAGAACCCTTCCGTCCATTTAACAGAATTAATAAGTATATAGAAATTAAGGAGGATTAAAATTATGTCACTCGGTTTTACATTAGCACTTATAGGTGCAGCACTCGCAACAATTCTTGCAGGTATAGGTTCTGCTTGGGGAGTAGGAAAGGGCGGTCAGGCTGCAGCAGGCGTTGTCAGCGAAGATCCAGCTCAGTTCGCTAAGGTTCTTATTCTTCAGCTTCTTCCAGGTACACAGGGTATCTATGGACTGCTTGTTACATTTATAACACTTTCAAAGATTGGTCTTCTTGGTGGAGCACCTGTTGAGATTTCAGTACAGCAGGGACTCTGCATACTTGCAGCTTGTCTTCCTATCGCAATCGTAGGTCTTATCTCTGCTTATCATCAGGGTAAAACATCTGTTGCTTCTATCGGAATAGTTGCAAAGAAGCCTGATCAGTTTGGTAAAGCTATGCTTTTCCCTGCAATGGTTGAGACATATGCTATCCTTGCACTTCTTGTATCAATCCTTGCTATTTCAAACATCAATGTATAAATCTGAAGAGATTAGAATAATAAAAGGAGAATGTCATGGCAGGAATCGAGAAAATCACAAATGAAATAAATCTTGATGCCGAAAAAGAAGCCGCTGAAATCATTTCCTCTGCTGAAAGAATAGCTGCAGAGAAGGTAAGTAAGGCAGAGGCTGAGGCACGTGATTTCTCAAATGCTGCTAATGAAAGAATTGATAGAAAAGTAGCTGCAGAGAAGAAAAAGATAGCTTCTCAGTGCGAACAGATAGAAAAGCTTCAGCTTCTTAAAGCTAAACAGGAGCTGATAGATAGTACTCTTGAGAAAGCAAAGAGCAGATTAAGAGATCTGGATGACAAGGAATATTTTGATACACTTCTTAAGGTTCTTGAAAAGTCAGTTCAGTCTGATAAGGGTATAATGTTCCTCAGTAAAAAGGATCTGGACAGAGTTCCTTCTGATTTTGCTAAGAGTATAGAGGCTGTAGCAGCTGCTAAGAATGGTACACTTGAACTGGCAAAGGAAACCGTAAATATAGATGGTGGATTTTTGCTTAAGTACGGAAATATAGAAATCAATTCTTCAATAGAAGCATTATTTGAGGAAAATAAAGAAGAATTAGTTGATATTGTAAATAATACTTTATTTGGTGCGTAATAACCGGATAGGAGAAATATATGAAAGATGCAGATTATATTTATGCCGTAGCCTGTATTCGCGCCAAGGAAAAAACACTTCTCACTGATTCTGACATCCAGACAATGGTGGGGATGAAAAGTGAGAAAGAGGTACTTTCCTTTCTGACAGAGAGAGGTTGGGGAGACGGTTCCGGAAATAATGATATGGAGAAGATTCTGGCTGATGAGGAAGAAACTCAGATGAAGCTTCTCACAACTCTGGGAGTGGATAAGGAGATAATCGATGTTCTTTTCCTTGAGGAACTGTATCACAATCTGAAAGCAGCCATAAAGGAAATCTGTACCGGTCGTGATGATACAGAGGCATTCTATGATCATGATAAATATGATAAGACTCAGATGCTTTCTATCATTCGTGACAAGTCATTTGAAAAACTGCCTGAGGATATGCAGAAGGTGGCAAGAGATGGTTTAGATCTTATGTTAACCACTCGTGATGGTCAGAGACTTGGTATGATGGTAGATAGAGCATGCCTGGATGCCATGGAGAAAACAGCCAGAACTACAAAGGATAAATTCCTTAAGGAGTATGCGGAGACAAAGGTTGTTATAGCTGATATAAAGATTGCAGTAAGAGCAGCCGATACCAGACGTCCACTTCAGATAATTGAAGAAGCTCTGGCTCCAAATCAGACCTTTGATGTAAAGAGGCTGGCAGTGGCAGCAGCAACTAATCGGGATGCTGTATATGAATTTCTTGATAGA
>CADBMW010000180.1 GCA_902795855.1 uncultured Lachnospiraceae bacterium | reverse complement strand
CAAGAGCCGCCACTATGGTTCCCGCCACTATGGCATTCAGAACCTCAGCAGCCAGGTTAATACCGGGAATAGCATTTAACACTCCCAGCGCCGACTTTCCTACTACTCCGGCTGCCCCGGCTTCGATAATAGTCTGGAACAGGTTTGATTTCTCATCAAACTGGATTCCATAAACCTTTGAAAGACTCTTAATCTCACCGATTTCAAGAGGTGTCAGCAGCGCCCCATCTGAAAAAGGAATAGGTGATAGTCCTATTGTGGCTGCCGCCAGAGTGGATGCACCCACAAGCGAATGAGCCATCATCCTCTTCTGATTAAGCATATATCTTCCAATATCTCTCTGGGCTGCAGTCAGTCCCTCCGGCAGATAGAAGTTTGTAGCCATCAGAAGATCATCCAGTCCATAGGGAACCACGTTGATATTTTCATCTATACGATAGGCGCTGGCAACAACTGGAACTATAGCCTTCAGATTAAGATCCGTCTTAGGATTTTTGGCAAAGGCCTCTCTTACCATTTTGACATTTTCTTCACGCTCAAGTCTGGAATAGGATTTGGTAATGACCACTATAACCGGGACACTCTTAAATACAGAGGTGGATTTTATAAACATATCCACATTCCTCTGAGCAAAACGTTTTGAGGTTCCATCAATACAATACCAGATCATATTTATCTGACGATTCAGATCATTTGTCTTAATAGATTCCTTAGACCATTTTTTAATGGCATTTATAGCTTTAACCTGATTAATATAACCATATTCAAAGCCTATGGTGTCTATAAGCCTGAATCCCAGACTGCGGCTGTCATAAAGCCTCAGTTCTTTTGTTATCTCAGTTTTAAAATCCTGATCCGCAAGAAGTGTTCTGATAAGTGTTGTCTTTCCCACACCTGAATTTCCGATAACTACCACATTAGGCAGTTTTTCCTGCTGAACCGTATAAATACTTCCGGGCTCGCCGGGCTGAATAGCATTATTTTCCATATATTATACCTTATATCAGTTTTGTGAGTATCTCATTGCTTCTTGAAACAAATCTGGTAAGCTCATCTGCTGTAAGAGGTTTATTAGCAAGCACCGCAAGATCGTAAAGCTGGCAGCATATTGTAGCTGTAAGCTCTCCCTCCGGATTATCCAGCACATACTTAACCAGTTTATTATTTGAATTCAAAACAAGAGTCTGGGCATTAGCACCATAATCAAGTCCCATTCCCATTCCTGCATCTGAATACATTTTCATCATTTCAGCCATACGTCTGTCAGCCTCTGACTGTGTCAGCATGGAAGAAACATTTTCATCCTTGAGAGATTCAACCTTAATCTTGATATCCTCTTTACCAAGGGCCTTCTTAAATATCTCTGTAAGGGAATCGGTATATTTCTTTTCATCCTCTTCAGAAAGCGCCTCACCCTTGAAGCTCGCACTTACATCAGAGTCAATTCTCATGAATTTTACCTTTTCATCCCTTGCTTCCATCATTGTGATGTATGGATTATCTATATTATGTGTCAGATAGATGGCATCTATCTTCTCATCTTTGAACATCTGGATATAATTTGCCTGAGTCTCAGCATCGGAAATATAATAAACTTGATTCTCATGGCTGTCCTTTGCTGCTTCAAGATATTCAGGAAGAGTAATGAATTTATCCTCCAGGTTTTTGAAGATCATATAATCCTTCATCTTCTCATCAAATTTATTATCTCTCAGACATCCAAATTTGATAAATGGACTAAGATCCTCCCAGAGACCTTCATACTCATCCTTATGATTCTTATACATTCCGATAAGCTTATCAGCCACCTTCTTTGTTATATAATCTGAAATCTTAGCAACAAATCCATCATTCTGAAGAGCACTACGTGAAACATTTAGTGGAAGATCCGGACAATCGATAACGCCCTTAAGCACAAGAAGGAATTCCGGTATAACCTCTTTGATATTATCAGCTACGAATACCTGGTTATTATAAAGCTTTACTGTTCCCTCCAGTTTATCCATATTAGGATTGATTCTTGGGAAGAACAGAATACCCTTTAAGTTAAATGGATAATCCATATTCAGATGTATCCAGAAAAGAGGCTTCTTGAAATCAAGGAACAGGTGTTGATAGAAATCAATATAGTCCTCATCCTTGCAGTCTGCAGGAGCCTTAGTCCAAAGAGGATGTATATCGTTTAATGGCTTAGGAGCATCCTTATCCTCTTCCTCCTCTGCCTGATCCGCATCTGTTGCATCAGCTGTTTCAACCTCATCAGCACTGTCAGAAGAGTCACCACCTATAAGGTCATCCTCCTCAGCTTTAGCCTTTTCCTTTTTCTCATCTATGATTTTAGCCTCTGCTTCGATTTCCTTTTCTACTTCTTCCTTAGCCTTATCCTCATTTATATAATAAATCTCGATAGGCATAAATGAACAATATTTATTTATAACTTCCTTTACCTTGAATTCATTACAGAACTCAAGTGAATCGTCAGAGAGGTAAAGTGTGATAACTGTTCCTCTTGTATCCTTGTTTCCCTCGCTTATCTCATAGGTAAGTCCACCGTCACTTTCCCAGTGCACAGCCTCAGCCCCATCCTGATAAGAAAGAGTATCTATTGTAACCTTGTCAGCAACCATGAATGCAGAATAAAAACCAAGACCAAAATGACCTATGATCTGTTCACTCTGATCCTTATCCTTATATTTTTCAAGGAAATCAGCTGCACCAGAAAATGCAATCTGGTTGATATATTTTTCAACCTCTTCCCTTGTCATACCGATACCATTATCTTCAAAGGTAAGAGTCTTCTCTTTTGGACTTGAAGAAACAGTCACCTTATATTTCACATCATCCTCAACTGTAGCTTCTCCCATAGAATCAAGTCTTTTAATCTTTGTTATGGCATCCACACCATTTGAAATAAGCTCACGAATAAATATATCATGATCTGAATATAACCATTTCTTGATAATAGGGAAAATATTCTCACTATTGATTGACAGATTGCCTTTTAATGTTGCCATTTTTAATACGCCTCTTTTCTTTGTTTTTTGACTTTTTACACTTATGTCATGATATACCCTAATATTAACAAAGTCAATAAAAAATTAGCACTCTTTAGATTAGAGTGCTAACAAGTCAGGATCCTATAATCTTATACTTGTATTATTTTAAAATAAATCCAGACAGTAAAATCCCAGACCTGAAGGTCTGGGATTTGAATGAAAGGATGGTTTTTAAGTATTATTAAGAAATCTTTATCTTTGTTACATTTATATTAACACACCAATTGTAAAAAATCAACAAATAAAATCGGTAAAGTTGCACAAAAATTCATTTTGAACAAGCGACTTTCAGCCCCAAATCACATAAATTTAAACAAAATCCTTAAATTTTGTGATTTATGTAAACCATTTTTATGTATTTTCTTTATTATATTAAGCTTGCCTGATTGTAACCAATGTATTAAACTTGTTAAAAAATAATAACAGAGGTGAAACAAATGGCACAGCTTTGGGGAGGTCGTTTCACAAAAGAAACCGACCAGCTCGTTTATAACTTTAACGCTTCTATCTCCTTTGATCAGAAATTTTTTGATCAGGATATCAGAGGAAGTATCGCACATGCAACAATGCTTGGAAAAGCAGGCATCATAACCGAAGAAGAATCAAAACAGATTACCGACGGACTCCGCAGCATTCTTGATGATGTAAAATCCGGCAAGCTCGAAATCGGTATGCAGTACGAAGATATTCATAGCTTCGTAGAAGCTACTCTCATAGACAGAATCGGAGACACCGGTAAAAAGCTCCATACAGGAAGAAGTAGAAACGATCAGGTAGCTCTGGATATGAAGCTCTACACAAGAGATGAAATAGTAAATATCAAAGAACTGCTGCTGGAACTGATGAAGACGCTTCACCAGATCATGAAGGACAACCTGGACACCTATATGCCTGGATTTACTCATCTTCAGAAAGCTCAGCCGGTTACATTTGCTCATCATACCGGAGCTTATATGGAAATGTTCAAAAGAGATTACAGCAGACTTACTGATATATATAACAGAATGAACTACTGTCCTCTGGGTGCAGGAGCTCTTGCAGGAACAACCTATCCACTGGATAGAGAGCTTACCGCTTCTCTTCTGGATTTTGAAGGTCCTACCCTCAACAGTATGGATTCTGTTTCAGACAGAGATTATATAATAGAACTTCTCTCTGCTCTTTCAACCATCTGTATACATCTTTCCAGATTCTCTGAAGAGATCATAATCTGGAATTCAAACGAATATCAGTTCGTTGAGCTTGATGATTCCTACAGCACAGGAAGCTCCATCATGCCACAGAAAAAGAATCCTGACATCGCTGAGCTTGTAAGAGGAAAAACCGGACGTGTTTACGGCGCTCTTATATCCATACTTACAACCATGAAAGGAATTCCTCTTGCATATAATAAGGATATGCAGGAAGACAAGGAACTTACCTTTGATGCCATCGACACAGTTAAGGGATGCATCGCTCTATTCAACGGAATGATAAAAACCATGAAGCTGAATAAGGAAAGAATGCAGATTAGCGCCATGAACGGATTTACAAATGCAACAGACGCTGCAGACTACCTTGTTAAAAACGGAGTTCCATTCAGAGACGCACACGGAATAATCGGTCGTCTGGTTCTCTACGCTATAGACAATAACAAAGCTATAGACGACCTTAGTCTTCAGGAACTTCAGGATATCTGCCCTGTATTCAAGGAAGATATATATGATGCTATCAGCCTTAAGACCTGCGTTGAAAAAAGAAATACCATCGGTGCTCCCGGTGTAGAAGCCATGAAGCAGGTACTGGAGATAAATGAAAAATATCTCAAGGACTTAGAGGCCTGATCTATTATATTAACATTTTTCTTAATGATTTATTATACTGAAAAAGAGGTCTTATCAGACCTCTTTTTTATACTAGATTCT
>CADBMW010000179.1 GCA_902795855.1 uncultured Lachnospiraceae bacterium | reverse complement strand
CACCATCTAACGCACTTACAATGAAATGTGCCGTTTTATTCTGGTAATCCACATCATTGTTGGCATTACTGCTGAAAAGATTTGTGGCAAAGGTTGTTTCCATGTGTCCCTGCTGCTTCAGAGATTCGGAAATAATACCGTAATCCACACCACCACCGAGTATGGTTGCAAAGTTAATCTCACTTACAGAATCATACTCCTTTGGTGCAGCAGCCTGAACGGTGCCTGCTTCTTTCCCCTTTCCGGCAACGATCAGTGATAATGCCATGGTTGAGGCCAAGGCCACTGATACAATTTTTTTGAAACTTCTTCTCATAAGTTTCTCTCCCTTCAAGAATTATTCTTGCATAGTTATACGCGTACAATTATTCAAGCGGAAATCCTTGAAAACTCTTAATTCACTCACCCCTTAAAAGCTCTCTTTTGCGCAAATGAGCGCAGTACTCCCACTCTTATTACATAATTACGTTAACCATATCATGAAAAATGCTACAATTCAAGGTAAAAATTTGTGAAAAATTTATGATAAAAAAAGATGTTTTACAGTTAGATGTTGTCACCACCAACATATCTGTAAAACATCCGTTTTTTTTCTATATATTGCGTTTTTTTGTATTACTCATCATCCTTTAAATGAATGAACTATCATGCTGAGAACACTGCAGACGATTCCACCTCTGTTATATATTTCATCATTCAGCTCACAAAGCAGGAACCCATAGAAGGAATTCTCATAGAATATAGGAAATGTAACAAAGTTCTTATTATATATCTTGATCTCCCTCTGAAGGAATATTTCCGAAAGAGGTCTCCTCTGCTTGGAGGCAGGTATCAGATAGGTTTCTTTATTCTTTAATACACCTACAAGATTTATATGATTAGGATAGGTTTTATTTATCATATCTTCCCTTGATACAGGACGATCAAATTCATAATATGCACCATTATTTATTCCCATCATATTCATTGAAAGAAGGAGGTCTGTTCTTACAGCTTCCGCATCTCCGATATAATTCATTCCTTTTATAATGAATTTTCTGAAATCACTCCTATAATCACTATCCTCATCATTTTCTTTTTTTCTCATTTCAGCCAATGCTATAAGAGCATCATCCTTCATTCTGAGGAATATTCTGTTTATGAGAGTAATATCTCTATCTTTGTATCCCCTGTTTATTCCAACCTGAAGACGTGACAGATTTCTGAGGTATTTCCGGACATCTGTATACTCCATGGCTCCACTTTTAAAGAAAATATCTACGAGATTTAGCATGTTATTGAAATCATCCATTTCGATATAACGTTTTTTGATACCATTAAATATCCTGGATATCATTTCATAAAACAGTCTTCTGAGATTTATATTTTCTCTTGAAAAATGTTCATTGGAATATCTGTAAAAACAGTCATCAAACATACTATATATGAATTCATCATTTAAATTAGAAATATCCCTCATGGAAAATACATATTTTTCATAGGGCAGTGACTCTCTTCCATATAGCCTGGTAGGAATATCAAAGGACTCCACTTGTTCATGATTTATCTTTCTCATAAGAAGATCATAGGCCTTCTCGCCCAGGGTAACGGATTCAGATCCAACAGATGATAGTGGTGGAACCATCTCGGCGGACATTCTTGTATTATCAAATCCAAATACAAATAAATCCTTACCGGGCACGATACCTCTTTTTCTCATAACATTGTAAAGCCCCACTGCACTGGCATCGTTAACGCAGAACACAGCCTGAAGATCAGGATTAGCATCCAGAAGTTTTTCAGCAGCCTCCTCTGAGTTTTCCGACATATCAGAGGTGACATACATACTTTCCCTGAACTTGAGGCCATTTTCACGAAGACATTCAAAATAAATATCACGACGTCTGACGGAATCTATATTCTCATCATATCCACCTAACATTCCTATGCATCCAACACCATAAACACCAACCAGCACATCTATGGCTTCATTGATGCCCATCTTATTATCATAATTTACGGTAGTATAGCCTTCAATGTCTGAGGCAATAAGAACCAATGGTATATCATTAAACTGTCCAAGGAATTCCATTATCTGTTCATCATTAAGAGCCCATCCTACGCTGCCCATGGCAATTATAATTCCATCCATCTTACAGACGCTTCCAAGATTATAGATACTATTGTACATATAATTATGCATAGCTACACCATCACCCTGGAAACTCTGCACCATAAGTTCACCCGGCAATATAGCAAGCCTTACATTGCTATTGTAGGGAATAGAATTTGATACGCCCTTGATTATATCCTTTGAAAACTCATTTGATATACCACCGACGATAAGTCCTATTAATTTTTCATCATCTCTCTTTACTCTCATATTGTAATCTCCGAAGTTGGCTTCGAGAATAAATATCCCTGGGAATAATCTATATTATAATTAAGCAGTTTTTTCTGAATTTCTTCATTTTCTACGAATTCGGCGATGATAGAAACAGATGAATTTGCGAGGCTCTTCCAGGTGGAAATAAGCGCTATAAGATTTTCAGCTCCCACATTATCACAGCAGTTTCTGACTATGGAACCGTCAATCTTTACTATATCGGACTGAAGGTTTATTATATGCTGAAGATTTGAAAAGCCACTTCCGAAATCATCTATGGAAATCTTTGCTCCCAGTTCATGGATCTTATCCACAAATTCAACCATAAGATTATAATCATCTATATCTTCATTTTCCAAAAGCTCAAATATAAAATTCTCGGGATACTTGGCTACCGAAAGAAAATCATATATAAAATCAGTTATTTCTTTATTTCTGATATCACGTATTCCAAGATTCAGACTTACACTGTTATCCCTTGAATCCTTGAATCTATCTAATACTTTTTTGATCATCTGAAGTGAAATGCTATCGTAAAGAAGTCCATATTTTCTTGCCACATCAAGAAAGCTGTTAGGATAATAAATCATTCCGGTTTCATCCTCCAGACGCATCAATGCTTCGTAATGATGTATATATCCGTTTACGTTATCGTATATTCCCTGATAATGAGGAATCACTTTGTCGTTTGCTATGGCATAGTTTATAACATTTACCATATGATAATTCTCCCGGATAGCTTCAGCATCCAGCTGGTTATCCTGGGCATCACAAACTATAAACTGTATATTCTTCTGCCACATTCGAATTCCAGAAGAATTCTGCGCATTCTTAAAGGTCTCATTTGTACAGTTATCAATTACAGAAAAATTAGGTACTATGGAAATATACTGTTCACCACTATAGAACAGCTTCTTCTGAAGTATTTCCATATCAGAGGCAAAATCAGACAGAGCCACTTTGTAGGACTCAGCAGCAACAGCGATTCGCCATCCCTGAAGCACATACATATGATAACCCTTTGATTTTGCAAAGGAATCACATTTGGATATATAATTCTTATATGTTAGATCAATGAGCTGTTCAGAGAACACACTGTCTATACCATTCATATCGACTACATCAATGACGCAGACTCTGTCCACTCCATGAAGCTTCATATCTATATTAAGTGCTGCCAGATTAGGAAGACCCAGTTTATCCGAATGAAGAATCTTTTGTTCACAGTTCCTCACAAAATCCAGCAGAGAGCTGCTATACTCTTCATCCTTATTCTCATCCATTTCTCTTTCAACAGCTGTAAGATAATCCAAAAGTTCCACATTATCGTCTGCAAGAGTCTCTGTATAGAAGAATGTATATGGATTAAACTCCTGGGCAGCAGGTTTTTCACCCATTGCTGCTATAGCAAATGTTCCATTTACAAATCTGTTTTTACCGCCAACACTTACTATCTCGCCGTAGGTAATACAACCGCTCATATTGGAATTATGATAAACAGAAAGCTCCCATTTGATACAATTCGTATAGATAATAGATCTGATAATGCAGGAATATGCAAAAAGCGTTTCAGCCTTTTCAAAGGATTCTATCTGCCTGAACATTTTTCTGTTATCAGATATGATCTTTTTATCATGGATGAAGGCTCTTCTCAGCTTCTGGCCTTTTTTCAAATGATGATTTCCACTTATTACCTCAAAGGTGTCATTTGGATTATAATCCTTGTTTTTCTCATAGAATTCTTTATCTGATACAGGAATTATATCTCCCACACGCATTTCATTGAAATAATGGAAAAATATGGGATAGTCTGATCTGTCGGAACAGACATAAGGAAAAAGACTGGCCGTTTCAGGTTTTTTGATAAGGCTGTTTCCTATACCATTTCTATAAAACGTACCGGCATTACAGTTATCTATTTCCAGAATAGCTGTCCCATATGACTTCGTTATTTCTACTTCTTCACCAATGCATTCCACTCCGGTTGCAGTCTGACTAAGAACATCCAGCTCTTCCCCTGACAGAGAAGCGAATATAACACCCTTGCTCATCCATCTTTTCTCGTCAAAAATAAATGTATTCTCCGGCATTCTCTCCAGATTGCTTTCTATACCGGCTGCGATTCCGCCAAGCATCTGAACTCCGGGAAATACACCATTACATTTGTCTACGAAATTATATACATCAAATTCGGAAATGGTGAAAAAAGTGAGCAACAGTTTAGTATCGGGACCCACAACTTCTTCCCCGACTCTGCTGCATAGATCAACAGCTGAAACATAATCTCCACCCTCAAGAATTGGAAGCATTGCAGTTCTTATACTGCCACCTTCCATCTGGGTTACAGAAACAATACACTGATTGGAAATAACCCTTCCATCTATAATGATATCAGATGTACTGGTTCCGAAAATATGAGCTCCGGGAACAAGCTTTTTAATATATCTTGCAAGTTCCACTGCCTCACTTGGATTATGAATTGCTGTATGAATTCTGATAAGAATATTATCCTGTGAACCATCCAGTCTGAGCTGGCTGAATGTTTCAGCAATTCTTGTTTTAGAAACAAGCTGAAAATTCCAGGTGAACATAGCGTTACCCCCCATAAGTTATATGATATAAATGCATTATGTCATAAACATTTCTTAACGTTATAATTCTTAAAAAACCTTAAAACCTAACCCTTATGCTTTATTGTATCATAAATCGATTGCAAAAACATAAAAACTTATATCAAATATTTTGTTTCTGTACTCAATGTCTTACTTTAAATGTCCTTTCATCCTCTATCACGGGAATATCCTTCGATTCTATATCATCTATATGAATAAAGCTCCCGGCATCAACCTCTCCAAGAAATCGTGAAATAAGATCCCTTTCCCCCTGGACCTCCAGCTCCACTCTTCCATCATACAGATTTCTTACATAGCCCGTCAGTCCCAGAGCCCTTGCAGCATAATTTGCCCTGTATCTGAAACCGACTCCCTGAACATCTCCCGATATATACATATGTCGTCTTATCATATTTTTATCCTTTGTGTTATCGTTTTTTTATATATAAAATGTTGCTGAAATAAAAATTGTCATTCTTTTTTACAAAATCTATGTACTCTGAATAGTTTACATAATATTTCTTGCCCCAGGATGAAATTTCTAGTAAAACTATACCATTCTCATCCATCTTTACATCTCCGGAAGCCACATCCTCCTTCGATGATTCCACAATCCCGGTGACTGTAACATAATGATCCTTGGTATCGGTCACATGTCTAAAATGCATTTTCCCGTCCCGCTCTTCCAGCCTGTAAAACTTAAGCTTTTTTTTATGAAAAAATCCGGGGCCGATGGAGATTATTACCGGCATATCCTGACTGATCATTTCTCTTATCCTGTCCAGAAGCTTACCTGAAGGAACAGCCCACCTGGCTTTAAATCTGCTGCCGGTCTGCTTTTTGATTTTTTTCCTGTTTAGGAAAAAATACAGATTAAATCCTAAGGAAAGAAGCACCCCTGAAATTCCCAGCTTGGGAAGTATATGAAAATATCTTCTTTCGATAAACTGGATATAATTCATATAATCTTCTTTGCTTATGAAGTTGGGTGACGCTGTGCCTTGCTGTTTACTGCCCTGAAGTTTTGCAGAAACTGTTCCTGGAGGATACAAAAATAAACCACCAGTTATATAATACAGAACATCAGCGGCACCGATAAGGCCGCAGCCAAACCCTGTAATGGCATTTCCCTTCCACTTACGGGTTATATCACCGAACCAGCCCTGATTGCCACCGAAGGAACCATCCACCTCGATATACGGTTTTGAAAGCTTTGTAAATTTAAGCATAATATCACCATTAAGCCAATTTCCGGCATTAAAAACTTTATATATTGATTTTATCCTATACCAGGTTTTGAATGCTTGTCAATTGTTTCATGTTATGCTAAACTACCCTCTGTTATTGGGAAGAAATCCCATGGTTCTATTTTATATACGGGAGGAACTAATAATGATCCAACAATTATCTATCTTTGCCCCAAATACAAAGGGTAGTATGCTGAACCTTACAAAGCTTATTTCTGAAGCAGGAATAGATATCTATAATGTAGTATCAAATGACAGCGCAGAATTCGGTATCGTAAGAATGCTTGTAACCGAGCCGGAAATGGCTGCCGAAATCATAACCTCTGCAGGTTATATGTGTAAGCTGAACAAAGTCATCGGAGTTAAAATCCCCGATGATGTAGGAAGCCTCGCAAAGCTTCTTCAGGCAGTTACAGATTCTAACATCAACATCGATTATCTCTATGTTTCATACAGCAGAGATTCCAAAACCCCTCTTGCAGTCCTGGCTGCACCGGGATATGCCGAAGTAGAAGCAAGTCTGAAAAGCAGAGGCTACGAAATCGTAGACTAAATCAAAAAATGAGTCAATAGGGACGGTTCTGATTGACTCAAAAAGGGGACGTTTCTCTCTGACTCACTCCTGCGGAGTGAATCAAGGAAAAACGTCCCTTTTGATTTAGAATAACAGTCTTTTTTATTAACTCTTTATATCTTATACCAGCTCAGCAAGGTCAAGAAGAAGCTTCTCTGTCTTCTCCCATCCAAGACATGGATCAGTAATTGATTTACCGTAGATACCCTCGCCAATTTTCTGAGCGCCATCTTCGATATAACTCTCAGTCATAAGACCTTTTACCAGTCCCTTTATATCATCTGAATGTCTTCTTGAATGAAGAACATCCATTGCTATACGAATCTGTTCAAGATATTTCTTATTTGAATTTGCATGGTTTGTATCTACAATGATTGCAGGATTCTTGAGATCTCTCTTCTGATACTCTTCATAAACTGCTCTCAGATCTTCATAGTAATAATTTGGCTTACTATGACCAAGATTATCAATGTAACCTCTCATTATTGAATGTGCAAATGGATTACCCTCTGTTCTTACCTCCCAGCCTCTGTAAATGAAATCCTGAGGAGACTGAGCAGCTGTAATGGCATTCATCATAACTGAAAGATCACCACTTGGAGGATTCTTCATTCCTACAGGAATACCAACACCTGATGAAACGATTCTATGCTCCTGATCCTCTACAGAACGTGCACCTACTGCAATGTAGGAAAGCAGGTCTGATAAATATCTGTGATTTCCGGGATAGAGCATTTCCTCAGCACATGTAAAGCCAGTCTCTCTTACAACTCTTGTATGCATTTTTCTGATGGCAATTATACCTGCCAGCATATCCTCATGACCTTCAGGATCAGGCTGATGAAGCATTCCCTTATATCCTGTACCGGTTGTACGTGGCTTATTTGTATAAACACGAGGAATAATAAAAATCTTATCCTTTATTTTATCCTGTACCCCGCGAAGACGGTGCATATAATCTACTACAGCCTCTTCATTATCTGCGGAACATGGACCAATGATCATAAGGAACTTATCACTTTTTCCTGAGAAAATATCCTGAATTTCCTTATCTCTTTCATCCTTAATCTTTTTAATATCATCAGAAATAGGATACTCTTCCTTTATTTCCTGTGGGGTAGGAAGTTTTCTGATAAACTGCATCTGCATTTCCATAATTTTTACCTCTCTAAAATAACAATTTAAAGCCTCCCTTACGGAAGGCTTCTATAATATAACACTTTAACGCTTTAAAGTAAAGAAGTTTTTTTTATTTCTTTATTTTTAACATTTTGCAATACACAGGAAACAGAATAAAAATGACCACATATCCTATAATAACGATCATACATACGCTTCTTATAAACATTGATAAAAATGTAACAGGTGCTCCATGTTTACTTACGTTATTATAAGCCATAATAACCATCATAGTGCCGGTAAATGGAGTAAATATCAGATCATATATAAGACTTACCAATGCCCTTTTTTTAAGAGAGAAATCCCTGAAATTTCTCGTTATTTTTCTGACAATTCTTCCAAAGGGAACAAAAACTCCAATAAGAACACTGATCACAGTGCTGATAAAAAATGTAACAATAAAACTGAGAATTGAAAAATGACCAGACGAAAGAGGTCCCACTATTGATGATACAAATGCAACAGAAATGCCAAGAAATATACTTAGTTTTTGGATTAGGAAATCATAATCTACGTGTTTTTTCTTACCCATATTAAAATCCCCCGACTTTAAACCTATATGGATTTAAAACAAAGATAGTATATACTAAACTCCCCTTCATTGCAACACAATCCCCCATATTACTTCTTTGAGCATTAAATAAAAAAGTAAATTCCACTTTTGTCGGAATTTAGTCTTACAACAGCCTCGCAACTTATTTCAGTATTCTCTCTAATCCCCGTGTCGTTGGCAACATTTTCTCCTCTTTCCTGCATT